>JAIPER010000059.1 GCA_021737115.1 Desulfohalobiaceae bacterium | reverse complement strand
GTACCGGCCCTGCTCGATCTTGCCGGCCGGCAGATCCAGATTGGCGTTTCTAATGGCTTCAACCACCCGGTCCAGGGGCAGACCCAGGGCCTTGATGCGGTCCGGATCAAGCTCGATGCGCACCTCCCGGTTGAAGCCGCCCCACAGATCGACCTGGGCCACACCCGGGACCCGGGCGAACCTATAGCGGATCTGGTCCTCGATGAGCTGAGTCAGCTCCACCGGATCGAGCCTGCTGGAAACCCCCAGCAGAACCACCGGAAAGCTGGCGATATCGAACTTGCGGATCCTGGGCCGGACGACATCCTCCGGCAGCTCGTTGATTTCGTCTTCGAGCTTGGACTGGACATCCATGGCCGCGGTGTCGATGTCCGTCCCCCAGACGAAGCTGACCCGCACCCGGCTGTTGCCCTCGGACGAGGTCGAGGTGATGTCCTCCACACCGGGCACCGTGCCCACGATCTCTTCAATGATCTGGGTGACCAGCCGTTCCATGACTTCGGGGCTGGCCCCTTCATATCCAGTACTGATGCTCAGGGTGGGCAGTTCGATGGCCGGCAGCATATCGATGCGCAGCCGACTCAGGGAGACGACCCCGATGACGACCACGATCAGGGTGACCATGGTCGTGAATATCGGACGCCGCACGCTGAAACCCGGCAGGCTCATCGTTTTCCGGCCTCCCCGGACAATGAGGCCTCACTGCCAAGCTCCGCAGGGATGCTGACAGGCGCCCCGTGATCCAGCATCTGCTGGCCCAGGGTCACCACCCGGCCCGACAATTCCGGGCTTTTGATCTGAACGCGATCTTGTCCCTGGATACCGGTTACGACTTCCCTCCAGGCAACCGTCATGGTCTCTTCATCGATCACAAAGACCCCGTCCCGGTCGTTTCTCCTGGTCAGGGCCGTCTCCGGAACAATGAGCGCCTCCCGGGCCTGATCGAGCATCAGGCTGACCCGAATGAACATCCCCGGTTTGAGAAGGTGACCCGGGTTTTCAACGATCAGCTCCACCCGGGCCTGCCGGGTGGCCTCCTTGAAAACCGGGGCGATCCGAGAAACTCGGCCCGCGAACTGTTCGTCCGGAAAGGCATCCGTGGCCAGCCTGGCCTTCTGGCCGGGTTCGATCCGGGCGTAGTCCCTTTCCGTGACGAAGATCACCCCGGTGATCGGGTCGAGCTCCACGATGGACATAAGCGGCGTGTTGGCCGATACGGTATTGCCTTCATCCACGAAACGTTCGGCCACTAAACGCTGGTCGTCCCCTCCTGTCCAGTCCGCAGAAACCGAGGTGTAGCCGAGTCGGATCCGGGCCGCTTCCAATGAGGCCTCGGCCCTGGTTACCTGGGCAGCGGCGACTGCGAGCCCGGATTTGGCCGCGAGCTGCTCCGCCTTGGCAGTATCCAGCTGCGATTCCGAGGCCACACCACGTTTGCGCAGGGTCCGGATACGTTCGAGTTTCCGCTCGGCAATCTCCAGGGCGCTCCCGGCCTCGGAACGATTGGCCCGGGCCACGGCCAGGTCGGCTTTTGCCTGGGCCACGGACTGGATATACTCGGCATTGTCCAGCTGGGCCACATTCTGTCCCCGATCGACCCTGTCCGCCAGGTCCACGCTCAATCGCTCCACACGGCCCCCGACCTTGGGGGCGACCACGAACTCCGCAGTCGCTTCCAACGCCCCGCTGAAGGTTCGGCGCAGCTCGATGGAACCCCGTTCGATCTCAGCCACCTCCACCGGCACGGCCCGGGGACCCTCGTTTCGCTCCCGAGGTTTTCCCTCTTCCTGCAACCTGGCCACGACCAGCCAGACCAGGCCGGCCGCAAGAACCAAAAGCAAGGCCAGACTGAACGTTCTCGTTATGTATTTCATACCGAACTCTTCAACCCCTTTCACAAATCGCGTCAAACGCGACCTGTGAATAGAAACATCATGCCTTTGAGCCACATGTTCACAAATATCTTCAACATTGTCACAGGACCTCTTCTATACCCCGTAATACTCATATCGGCAAGCTTTTGGCGGTCTTTGGCTTCTTTCAGGGCTCTTTATCAACTTCTAAAATCTGTTGGAAGGAGTTGACATTTTTACTTTTGTTCACTTTTCAAAGAATTAAGCATCTTATTTCTTGTAATGAATGTCCAATTTTGCTGACACCAATGTATAATGTAGATTATTTCAATTGGTTAAACCAACAAAAATTCAGAACGTTACGAAATCTGTAGTTACGTCAAGCCTGATATCGCTCGGCTGAATTCTTTCTTGAAAAACAGAATGGTCTATGATATAAAAAATTCCGAAACACCATTTCGATTTATGATGAAAATACGAAACAAAGTTGAGATAATATATGTATCAGCGAATTCTCGATCTGGCAAAACTTCTGGAAAGGAAATCGTTTTTTCTGTTCGGCCCAAGAGGAACTGGAAAAACAACGCTCGTCAAGCACACGCTTAAAGAGGCAACGGTGATTGATCTACTGGATATCAGAACCTATCGTGAATATTTGAAAAACCCATCGATACTTTCAGAACAAATGACAAAACCTGTCGTGGTGATCGATGAAGTCCAGAAGTTACCGGGTATACTGGATGAAGTACATCGCTTGATCGAAGAAAAGAAACTGACATTCTTGTTGACCGGCAGCAGCGCCAGGAAATTGAAGAGAGGCGGCGCCAATTTACTGGCTGGAAGGGCCTGGTGGGCGGAACTGTTTCCTTTGACCTCAAGAGAGATCCCTGAGTTTGATCTATTGACCTATCTTAATAGGGGAGGATTGCCCTCCATTTATCCCAGCGAGGATTACTTCGAGGAACTCAGGGCCTATGCGGCGCTGTATTTAAGAGAAGAAATCCAGAATGAGGCATTGACCCGAAAAATAGCCCAATTCTCAGAGTTTCTGGACTTAATCGCCCTATCGAATGGTGAAGAAATCAGCTATCAATCCATTGCCGGCGACTGTGGGGTCTCGGCCAACTCTATCAAGAATTACGTCCAGATCCTCGAAGATACCCTGCTGGCCTTTCAGCTCAAGGCGTATACAAAGACGCGAAAACGGAAGGCGATTTCCCGTTCCAAGCTCTATCTTTTCGATATCGGCGTAACAAACTTCCTGGCAAACAGAGGCGAAATTCGGCCGGCCTCTGAGTTGTTCGGCAAGGCGTTCGAGCATTTTATCATGCTCGAAGTGAGAGCCTTTCTGTCTTATGCGAGAAAGAACGTCGAAATGTATTACTGGAGGTCCACCTCGCAGTTTGAAGTGGATCTTATCCTTGGCGCGCAGTGGGCCATAGAGATAAAAGGCGCAACATCGATCGCGGACAAACATCTCAAAGGGATCAGGGCCTTGAAGGAAGAGGGAAATATCCAGCATTTTGCAGTCGTCAGCCTGGATCAGAATGAAAGAAAAACAGCTGACAACATAATGGTCTTTCCCTGGAAGACCTTTTTGAAAAGACTGTGGAACGACGAACTCGTTTAGCCCACCCTTTTAGCAGGATATGGATACAATGTCATCAGGATCGCAGGCTTTCCCGGTTATTGTCCAGGACCTCGCCGATGAGGGCTGTCGATGCAATGTTCGCCACCTGCAGAGCCTGAAATAGACTCTCGGCCTGGTCCTTGCGCACGCAGATGAACAGGCCTCCCGAAGTCTGGGGATCATAAAGCACATCCTGAACAACAGGCTTTACCTGTGGTGTGAAACGAATATCGGCCTCCCGGAATTCTCTGTTATTGTGAGCCCCGCCTGGAACGAGCCCCATGGCCGCGAACTGCCAGAGCCTCCGGGATCAGTTGTTTTTTCATTCAATGGCAATATAATGTCATTGAAATAGGAAAACAATAACATTGGACTATAAAACCTGGCCAATGATCTCGGTGCAGATCAGCGGACCATGTCCAACTATGTGCTCTCTCTTGAGACAGCCCTCCTGTGCCAGAAACAGTATTTTATTATTTTACCTCTTCCACCGGATAATCCGCACCCTTCCAGGCAAAGATCCCGCCAGGCTGGCGATAGACGTTCTTGTAGCCGAGCTTGACGGCCCAGGCGGCACCATTGTGGCTGCGGGTGCATTTGACGAAACCGCAGTAAATCACGATCGTTTTGTCTTTATCGTCGCCCAACAATTTCTTGTAATCTGCCAGGGTCTTGCCCCCGGTTTTTTTGCTGTCCCACTCCTTCATGTCCGGTATGGGGAACATAAATTGGACCGCACCCGGCACATGCTGTTTTTTGTAGCTGTCTTCATAGGGCATGGTATCCACGATCAGCATCTCTTTTTTGGAATCGATCCATTTCTTGAGTTCTTGGGTGGTCACCATATCGTAGCCTCCGCGCTGAACTTCGCGGACCAGTTTGACCGCAGCGGCTTCCTTATCCAGTTCCTTTTCAAATTTGTTGTCCCAAAAAGCCCCGACAGGAGCGGCCACCCCGGCCACCAGCCCCACAATCAGAAATATTTTGAACACAGTTTTACATGTACGCATCTTCCTTTCTCCTTTTGTTGAATAGTTGATGAACCATAAGCATGAGGCCGGCCGGCCGTAAGGCACGATACCGGCGCCAACCATATAGAAAAAGAACTCCGGCCAGCATGACCAGATCACGAAACAGGGACAGTCTCAGACCATGAAAAGCCTCGGCTTCGGGATCTTCAGGACCGAAACAACCGCAGTCCACATCCAGTCCCATCCAGATGCCGTAACCAAGCACCACCATAAAAAGCAGCAGCAGGCCGGTCATCAGCGCCAGACTCCCGCGGATGTCGAACAGCAGGCCGATACCGGCCATCACCTCCAGGAGCGGCAAAGCGATCGCCACCGGCATGAGCAGCCCCTCGGGGAGGATGCCATAGGCCTCGATCAAGACCGCGAAGACTTCCGGTTCCAACAACTTGGTACCGCCGGCATGGATGAATATGCCGCCCAGGGTCCAGCGGCAGAGTGTATAAAGCCAGTCCATCGTTTTCATTGGATCACAACATTTCCAGATAAGCTTCAAGGCGCACCCGCAGTTGTTCGGTATCACTTGCCGATTTTTTAATCTTCAATGCTTTAACCAATCTTGCGGGGTCTGACCCGGCTGGTTTGCGGCTTCAATTCCCTTTTCAGTCGCTGCTTTAAAAGCAGTCGATTCAGGTAGGTCAAAGGCGGCCGGGTTATCTTCAAATTTCCGTTCAAGGTCATCTCGGGACGGTACAGGAGATCGGCGATGTGGATCGTGGGCGCAACCCGGCCCAAAGAACCGGTGCACCCCGCGCAGTAGGTTACCATCGTTTGGCCGGCAGCTTCCTGCTCACGAATAGCCGACCAAGCATTGGCCAACGCGGGATTCACGAAACCGGCCATGCCGCCTTTCCCACAGCAGAGCGTGCGCCGGCCCCGGTGTTTCATCTCCTGGACCGTCAGTCCGAGTTCGGACAAGAGACCTCGGACGGCCTGATGAACCTTCGTTTCGCTGCGCAACGCACAGGGGTCGTGAACGCCGACTTCGCGTCCGCAGTTTTTCATTGTTGCCCTGAAACCATTGGCGTGAATGGTTTCGTAAACCGTGCTGACGGACAGGCCGTTGCCGTATTGTTGGAAAATTGTGTAACAGTTGGGGCAGGCGACCAGCACCAGCTTCACGCCGTGGTCGGACAGATAATCGGTCAACTCGCCGAATTCAGTCTTGAAATGAGCTTGCCGCCCCAGATCGTGTGATGGCTTGGCGCAGCAGTCGAGAACCATGCCCACTGCCGGAATGGCCTTTTGCAGGTCCTGGAAAAGACGCATCGTGACCTCCGGGCGGGTGCCCGGCAGGGTACATCCCGGAAAGAAGACCGTGTCGCAGCCTTGAGGCAGGCCGTACCACGAGAACAGGGACGAAGTGCCGAGTTTCTCGTAGCCTAAAATCGCAGCGTATTTCGATTCGTCGAAATGCCCTCCGTCCACGTGGTGTCGGCGAATTTCCAGAAACAACCCGCACGGATCGAGCTTTTCCGGGCAGACGGCGGTGCACAGGCTGCACAAGCTGCACTCGTAAGCGACGGCCTGATGACGCGGCGAGGAGAAATCAAACCCCTCCGTGATCGCCCTGGGGGTGCCGTAATGAGACAGGAAAGCACAGGCTTTGCTGCAGGCCCCGCATTCCGTGCAGCGCTCGCGGATATCCTTCAGACGAGTTTCCACCATTGGAGGCGTTTTTTCGATAACCCCCGTGGAAAGGGGGGCAATTTCCGAGCCCTTGTGCCATCGGCGGCGGTACAATTGCAGCAACCGTCGCATCAGCAGGGGGAAAATTCCGAGCAGCGCCAGCGACACGATCAGTCCCGGGGAGAGGATGCCGCTTATCGATTCGATCCGGCCGATCTGACTGCCGGCGTTGACGAAGACCATCGTGCCCGGCAGCATGCCCAGCTGGGATACCCAGTAAAAGGTCCTCAGGCGCATGGAGGTGAGACCCATCACCAGGTTGATCACAAAAAAAGGAATGACCGGCATCAGGCGCAGGGCGAACAGATAAAAAGCCCCCTCCGTCTGAATGCCGGCGTTGACCTTTTCCAGCTTTTCACCGAATCGCCGCTGAACCCAGTCCCGCAGCAGATACCGGGACAGAAGGCAGGCCAGGCTTGCACCGATGCTGCTGGCAAAAGAGATGATGATGGTCCCGGTCAAGACGCCGAAGAGCGCGCCCGCCGCAAGGCCCAGAACGAGGGCTCCCGGCAGGTTGAGGGCCACCACCGGGATGTAGATGGCCGAAAAGACGGCAATCGCCGCCATCGGATGCTGATGGTAGGCTTCCTGAAGCCGCGATTGCTGCGTTTTTACGCTCTCAAGCGACAAGTGCCGATGCAGCCCGGTGGTGAAAAACAGGACGACCAGGACGGCAATCCCTCCCACCAGAAAAACTCGTTTATACTTTAGCATCTATTATTTTCCGTTTCATAGGGCCATTCATGCCTTTTTCGAGAATCAGCAGGCGGTTTTCATCGCTCCCATTTGATTTGTAGTAGTCCACGGTTCTTTTGGCGTTCTACACCTTTTCGCTTTGCCCAAATCCCCCAGTTTATGCAGAAGCCTTTTTCTCCAATGCCAACAGCGCTGCCCCAAGTGCCCCTATGGATTGCGGGTTTTCGGGGATCAGCACCCTACGGCCCAGTTTATCAGTCAGAAAGGCCGCCATGCAGGGATTTTTGGCCACTCCGCCGCTGAAAACGATATCGCCTTCCGAAGAGACCCGATTGATCATCCCGGCGGCCCGGCGGATCACACTGATGTGCAGTCCCCGGGCGATTTCCCGCCGGTTATTGCCTTTGGCAATCAGGGAGGTCACCTCCGATTCGGCAAATACGGTGCACATGCTGGAAATATTGAGGTCATTTTCAGCAAACAGCGCTTCCCGACCGAATGCTTCAAGGTCATAGCCCAGGGTTTTGGCCATGATCTCCAGGAACTTCCCGGTGCCGGCGGCGCAGCGGTCATTCATTTCGAACTTCTTCACTTTGCCGTTTTCAAACAGGGAGATGGCCTTGCTGTCCTGCCCACCGATATCGAGGACGGTTCTGGCCTCCGGGAAAATGGCCCTGGCTCCGGTGGCATGGGCCTTGATCTCGGTGACGGTTGGGGCATCAAAAGCGATCTCGAACAGGTTGCGGCCGTATCCGGTAGCCATAATCCGCTCGAAGCTGACTTCAGCCAACAGCTTTTTGGCTGCGGTTATGGGGTCGAAACCCGTATCCGCCAGAAAACTGGCTTTCATTTGACCCGCCTCATCCACCGCCACCAGCTTGATGGTGCGGGAGCCGATGTCTATGCCGGCAAAACGCATGCAGCCTCCGTTTCCCGCCACAAGCACGTTCGATTCGTTTCAAAATGGTCGGCCAACAACTGCCGGGGCCGGCAAATATCCCGGGTGTCTTCCAATTCGATAGTCCACCAGCGGCAAGCGGTGGTTAAGAGCCTGTCGACAATCGGACCCAGGATTTCCATTGTGCGCGGCGCCCAATGGCGGTCCGTTTCCGATTCATACAGATGCACCTCCATGAGTCGATCCGCGGCCAGATCGATGATCTTTTCCACGCTGATTGCCTTGCGCCGGACGCACCCGCTGGATAAAGCGTGACCGATATCCAGTGTAATCCCAGCGCCCGAACGCTGAGCCCATTCGCGCAGGGTCCGTGGATTTGCGGTGGGACCCTGGCGAAGATTTTCCAAACTTACGGTAACACCGATCTTTTTTTTTCCGTATCCAACGAGCCGGGTGAGATTCTTTACAACGCGCTGGGAATCCAAGGGCAGGTTTGGATCCAAGCCCACGTGAACGGTCATCAATTGTTCGCCCACACCTTGCAGGGCTTCCATGGCCTTGAAATGGAGTTGCATGGCATCTTCGGCGCTCCCCGCCAGGGCATGCCCGATTTCCTTTCCCGGGAAAAAACCATGGTGCCGCACCGCCATTCCGCGATCTATATAGGGAATGAGTTGCCGTGATATCAAATCCAGCCGATCCGGATTCGGTGTAAAGGCACAGGCCAGGCCGTTTGCCGCGATCCAATCCAGACGTTCGGCACCATGACGCCAGACGGCCGATACGGCCAACTGTAATTTTGGCCATATCGGCTGCCGGTGGGAGTAGAATTGCATAGCAGACGGAGGTTCGGAGAATAATTGCAACATGGGGAACATTCCCTCTCTTTATCTGAGTTGCTCGACAAACGCTTCGACACGTGTCTTCAACTGACCCACATCCTCCATGCTGTAATCGGTTTCGACACGCAGGCAGGGGATGTTCTTTTCCTCCAAGGCTTTTTCAACCGGTATGGCCTCCATCAGATAGGGCTGACAGAACTGCAGGCCGTAATGAATAACCCCGTCGGCCTTGGAATCGTCGGACATCTCCAGGTTATGCTGCGGGCGGTCGGGATTGGGGGTGAAGATGGCACAGTCCACCTGGAAATAGCGATCAACGATGGCCTCCATCATGTCCTCCACGGTTTCGCCCGAATCGTCGGTCAAATTGCGGGTGCCACGTTCACCCACGCAGGATTCCTCGCCCACAATGACTGCACCGGCGGATTCCACGATCATGGGCAGCTTCCAGTTGGGCACGGCCTGGGGACAGCCCGAGACGAGGATGCGCGGGGTTTTTTCGGGAAAAGAGCCCTGTTTCTCCTGGATGCGCTTTTCCAGTTCGTCACAGATGGTGTTCACTGATTCCGTAAAGCGGGCCGGATTGTCGTAAAAGAAAACCTGGTTGGCCAGCAGGGCGTCCAGGCCGGAAATCGGGGCCGGATCAGCCTTGCGCAGGCTAGAGAGGCGATACAGGGCGGCCCGTTTGGCATTGACCGTCTGAATGGCCTCTTGCAGCGATTCAACTGTAATCGAGACCCCGGTGAGTTGTTCGACCGCCTCTTTGAAACGCTTGTATTCGGATCTGAGCAGTGCCTTGCCCTCTTCTGACTTCACCTGGGGCAGATCCATGACATAAAGATTGTCCACCAGATGGCCCAGGGATTCGTAAGCCTTTTTCTTGCCGTCGCAGGTATTCTCCCCCACGATCAGGTCCGCGCTTTCCAGATAGGGGCAGACCTTGCCCAGCTTGAAGCCGAAAGAGGACTTTATCAGGGCGCAGGTGTTGCGGGGCAGGATCTTGTCCACTTCCTCCATGGCAAAATCCGCGCCCGAGCAGAGGCCGACCAGGGTGGCCTTGGCGGCCAGGGCTATTTCCTCGGGCACGAAGACGCAATAGGAGCCGATGATTTTTCGGCCCTCGGCCTTTTCGTCCAGCAACTCCTTGATACGCAGACCGTGGACCTCGCTCATGACGAAGTCGAAGTAGCTCATGCCCTCCGGGCGGTTCTTCTGGGTCAGATAAATGTCCTTATAGGACTGGCCAAGGACTCCCAGCAGGGCGTCATGGGACTGCAGGTCCAGTCCGAGCTGTTCCCACATGGGACGGTATGTCTCGCTCATGTTTCCTCCGGGCCGGAATATCCGGCGGGTTAGTGTTTTCAACTCATAAAGGTTTTTCGGAAAATGGATTCTTTACCGAAGACGTCAAGTCGGCGAGCAGCTTTTCCAAATCCAGGTTGTACCGCGCGGCCATTTCCTTGAGCGTCTCAAAAAGGGCGTTGCAGCAGATACACTCCCCGGCCGCCGCGTCATAGCTGCGGAAAACCGCCTCGGTTTGCCGGTGGGCGGAGATTATATCAAGAACCGTCATATCCGGTTCGATGCTCAAAGGTTGACGCATGTTCGACATTGGGCGGATGGTTTTAGTGCCAGAAACGTGCAGTGGCTTTGCTTGAATAAAATGGTTTCAACGATAAGTCAAAAAGGAAATTCCGATTGAAATTTGTTTTTGCATGACAAAAAGCGATGATCAAGACGTAACATTTTATGTTATTCATTTTTTTAAGAAAAATTTAATGCGCTTTTTATAGAAGGACAGGATGCGGCGCATTGAAAAAGCCATAAAGGAAGGACTCGTTTGGGCGACTGGCTTGATGGGATCAGTATAAGCGGCTTGGCCGAGGAGGAGGCCGGATATGGGAAAGATGTGAAATCCCATATGGTCATGAACAACCGAGGGCATGCTGCTTGTTGACAAGAGAAAACATGTTTTGATAGTAATACGAAATCGACATTCGTGTTACCCAGAAGAACACAAGAGAACGTATGAAGGCACAAGACATCAGGAACAGTGAAGACTTCAAGCGGTGTGAAGCGTTTCACGGGCACATCTGCCCCGGGCTGTCCATCGGATACAAGGCGGCCCGACTGGCCATGGCCAAACTGGACGAGATCAGGGCTGAAGATGAAGAGATGGTGGCGGTGGTGGAAACCGATGCCTGCTCGGCCGATGCCGTGCAGGTCCTGACAGGCTGCACCTTCGGCAAAGGCAATTTTCATTTTCGCGACCACGGCAAAATGGCCCTGACTCTTTTCAGCCGGGCTACCGGCAAAGGAGTCCGGGTGTCCATGAAGCCGGGAGCCTTTGAGCCCGACCCGGAACACCGGGACCTGCTGCAGAAGGTGATGCAGGGCCAGGCCGGTGAAGGGGAGAAAGAGCAGTTTCAGGAGCTGCACCTTCAGCGGAGCTGCGATGTGTTGGACATGCCGGAAGAACAGCTCTTTGACCTGCAGGAAGTTGAGGAGGAACTACCAGCCAGGGCCAGGATCGAGCCATCCGAAGCCTGCAGCAGGTGCGGTGAGCCCACCATGCGCTCCAAGCTGGAAATGGTTGAAGGAAAAGCCCTGTGCAGGGGCTGTCTCAGCGTTATCTGATTGCTCATTGAGGATTTGATCTCGCACAAGATCAACGTTCCATTGTAAATTATCACATCCAATTCAATCTGATTGTCAAGAATCGGAATCCAGGCTTGACATTCTGGCCGAACTTGATTTAGCATTTGTTTACACATCACTGAGGTGTCCTGCACCAACTGATTGCAGTTGGTTAAGGACTGAAAAGGGAACCCTGTGCAAGTCAGGGACGGGCCCGCCGCTGTAATCGGGGACGAAAACCGCTGAATCCACTGTCTGAAATGGGCGGGAAGGAACGGTTAGTAGGATGATCCGAGAGTCAGAAGACCTGCCTGAGTGAGCAAAAGTGATCTGTTCCCGTGGTAGGGACAGTTTCACAGTCGTTTTCGGCGGATAAAAAAGGGAAATCCACGGATCGAAGGTTTCGATCCGGGGATTTTTTTTATCAGTTTGTCCTAAACCTCAACCCAAAGGAGTCTGCGATGAACATGAGGTCGTTGTTGCAAGGTATTGGTATCCTTTGTCTCTGTCTGCTACTGAGCAGCCAGGTCCTGGCTTCCGGTCACGGGCACACCAAGCAAGTTAAGAAGGGCATCCTCCTGGTGGCCTTTGGCTCCAGCTATCCCCAGGCCCGGGCCTCCTTCGAGAACATTGAGGCCGAGGTGGAAAAAGCCTTCCCCGGGGTTCCGGTCCGTTGGGCCTACACCTCGAAGATCATCCGTCACAAGCTGGCCAAGGAGGGAAAAAAACTCGACTCCGCGTCCATGGCCCTGGCCCGGATGATGGATGAGGACTTTACCCATGTGGCGGTGCAGTCCCTGCATACCATCGGAGGGGCTGAATTTCATGACCTCTTGTCCATCGTGAACGGCTTCGAGTCCATGCCTGACGGATTTACCAAGATCCTGGTCGGTTATCCCTTGCTGGCCTCCTCCCATGACCTGGAGGCGGTCCGGGAGGCCATGCTGGCCAATATCCCGGACGAGCGAAAGCCTGATGAAGCGGTGATCTTCATGGGCCACGGCACCCATCATCCGAGCAATGCCTTTTACCAGGCCATGGCCTACGAGTTCCAGCGCAAGGATGCCAACGTGTATGTAGGCACGGTGGAAGGCGCTCCAAGCCTGGAAGACATCCTGGTCGAACTCGAGGCCAAGGGCACGGACAAGGCCTGGCTCATGCCCTTCATGTCTGTGGCCGGGGACCATGTACGCAACGACATGGCCGGAGACGCGCCCGATTCCTGGACCTCGATCCTGGCTGAGGCCGGCATCGAGACCGAGACAGTGCTCAAGGGCACGGCCGAGTTCGACAATATCGTGGACATCTGGGTTGAACACCTCAAAGGGGCTTTTTCGCATTTTGAGCAGCATCCTTAAACCGTACGGCTATAGAATTTTAGATTTTGGATTTTGGATTTTCGATTGTTAAGACAAAGAATAAGAGCTGGTTATCTGGCATAAATCCAAAAACTTTTTCTAAAAGCCTATAGTGAAGAACCGCAAGCAGGTGATCGATCACCTGCTTGTCCTGCGTTCATTTTTTCAGGTGCCGGAGCCTTTTGCAGGACATGTCATCCCAAAAAGGGCTAGGCTGAAAAGGGAACCCTGTGCAAGTCAGGGACGGGCCCGCCGCTGTAATCGGGGACGAAGGCCGTCAGATGCCACTGTCCGGCACCCACTTTTTGCTTTTCAATTGATAAACAAAAAGTGGGTGCC
>JAIPER010000058.1 GCA_021737115.1 Desulfohalobiaceae bacterium | reverse complement strand
TTGTTATCTGTCTCTGTTTGTTTATTTGGAAAATTTAAATTTAGTGCTTGTTTCGGATTTCGAATTTCGTGCTTCGAATTTAACCAAAAAGGGAGATTTATCCAAAACATTTTCCAAACTTTTGAAAGCAGCAAAGGACTCTATAATTAACGAAATTTTGACAGATTATCCTTGATCAGCCGGTAATCGCTGCTCTTTTTGAACAGGACCCCAAGATAGGGGATGCTGCCCTTTTTGACCTGGCGGGGACTAAAGTCCGGGTCCTGTTCCAGGGCCCTGATCCAGTTGATGAGCTCCCGGGTAGCCGGCTTTTTTTCCATGCCCTGCACCCGGCGCATGTTGTAAAAGGCCTGGATGCAGTTGTCTTTGAGCTCATGGTTGATCTTTGGAAAATGCACCTCGATGATCCTGCGCATCATGTCCGGTTCAGGAAAGGCGATGTGGTGGAAGTTGCAGCGCCCCAGAAAGGGCTCGGAAAGATCCTTCTTGGCGTTGGAGGTGATGATGATCACCGGCCTGTGCTTGGCTTTGATCGTCTTGTCGATCTCGATGATGTCGAACTCCATCTGGTCCAGGACATCAAGCATGTCGTCCTGAAAATCGCTGTCCGCCTTGTCGATTTCATCGATGAGCAGAACTACCCGCTCATCGGCCCGAAAGGCCTGGCCGATCTTGCCCATTTTGATGTAGTCCTCGATGTTGCTCACATCCCTGGACGAATCGGCGAAACGGCTGTCGTTGAGCCTGGTCAGGGTGTCGTACTGATAGAGGGTGTCCTGGAGCTTCATGGTGGACTTCACATTGAGCACCAAAAGCCTCATTTTCAAAGACTCGGCGATGGCATGGGCCAGCATGGTCTTTCCGGTGCCGGGTTCGCCTTTTAAGAGCAGGGGCATCTCCAGGGCCATGGAGATGTTCACGATCTGGGCCAGCTCCTCATCCAGGACATATTTGGTTTTTTGTTGAAAAGAGGTTTGCAGGTTGTCTTCAGTGTACATGATTCCTCCGAAAAAGGCATCCAGTTTTGTTAAGGTCGTGATAGGCCGATCCGGCAGCATCCCTGTTTCCAGGACAATGGGAGATGAGGGTTCTGGGGATGATCCAACCGGGTAGCCGTAACCATCAAAGGCTTTGCGCAACAAAAAAGAGATTACCAGAATAAGCAGGCAAAGGAAAGGGAGTCAAGACAAGCGAAATCAAGGCGCCTACCGCACCTGATTCAGGGAGTGAATCCCCCTTCTGGATAGAAGCGGGATGAGCTTCAGGAAGATTTCCGCCGTGGCCAGGGCGTCTCCCAGAGAGGAGTGTCGATTGTTGATCCTGACCCCGAGCCTGCTGGCCAGGGCCTCAAGACTGTGGTCCTTCTGGCTGGGATGGACCAGAACCGAGAGTTTGAAGGTATCCAGAACCGGATTGGACAAGCGCACACCGCTGCTCTTCTCCCTCTTTTTCAAAAAGGAGAGATCGAAATCCGCGGAATGGGCTACCAGCACCGTATCCTCACAAAACCTGGCAAAAAGGGGCAGGACTTCGTCGATTCCCGGTTTGCCTCTGAGCATGTCCTCGCTAATCCCATGGATTCTGACCGATTCTGAAGGGACCGACCGTTTGGGATTGACCAGCTGATCAAAGGACTCCTCGCTGATGATCCTGTTGTTGACGACCCTGACCGCGCTGATGGAAACGATTTCATCGTCGTTGGCCGGGTCCAGTCCGGTGGTCTCCAGGTCAAAGACCGTGTAGACGGCCTCTTCAAACCAGGTGTCGCCCTCTTCAGAGTCCCTGCTGGATCTGGAAAAGATCCCGAAATCGTACTGCGGGACCCGGACTTCTTCGGAAACAGTCCTGTCAGACCTTTTCACGGCATCAACCGCAGGCAGTTTGAGGCGCAGATAGGAATTGCCTCCGTACCCTTCGGCCGAGACGATTTCCGCCTCATGACGGGCCAGAACATCCTGGACGTTCAAGACCCCTTCCTGCTCCTCGTCGAGAAAGGTCTCCTGCTTCCAGGCATTTAGAATACCTTCCCCGACCGGGTCTCCCCTCCACAATAAATCGATGTTCAGAGTTTCCTCTTTTACAGAGGCCACACAGGTCAGATCACGGACCGCATGCTCGTATTCCAGTAGATGCAGCAAGAGGAGCAGGCCGCGTATAAAGGTGTAGAGTTCCACTCTAAGCAGCATCTTCTGCATACTGCCGGTGATGTGTATGGTGATGCTGGTCTGTTTTCCGGCCTCCTGCTTGAGGATCTGAAAGACCTTTTCGATGTCTATGGACTGCATGGGCCACTGGGACTTGAAGGCGACCGGGAGCTCGGACAGGGCCTCTTCCAGATCACCGTTTAGAATCTGCACATTCTCGCAGATCATGTTCTTGTTTTTCTTCATCTCCTGCTCAGAAATATCCCGGTTCGTGATCAACTCATCGATGGAACTGCAGATCCCGGCCACGTTTTCCTGGGTCCGATCCAGAAACCGGTGCAGCAGATCCTGAGTTTTCTGTTCAATTTTCATCTGCTGGCTGAGATCTGAAATGAGCAGGACATAGCCGCTGATGGAATCGTCTTTGTCCCTGATGGTGACCATGCTGATCTTGAAAAGTTGTTCGGCCGCCCCCTTGGCCATGAAATTGTAGACCGCGGGCCTGTCCTTTTCCTGAATCCGTTCGGTCAGATCAGCCAGGGAATGATCCAGGAGGTAACCTTCCAGGAGACTGTAGATGGAGCGCCCCAAGCCAAGATAGCCGCAGGGCACGGTGGACTCTGCATCACACTTGGAACTGGGAAAGAATTCCCGGGCCTTTTGATTGTAGAGCAGGATGTCTCCGGAAAGGTTGCAGACCACGACCCCTTCCGGGAGCTCGCCGATGACCGCCCCCAGGATTTGCTTTTCTTTTTCCAGCTCTGCGGTCACCTGCTGAAGCTGTTCTCCCACGGAGCTCTGCATGTCCTGGAGCCGCTCCGCTGCCTCGTTGATGCTTTTGCCCAGACGAAGAATCTCCCGACAGCCCTGGGCTCTCACCCGGTGGCCCGGATTGACCGTGGAGATCAGGGCCGTCTCTTCGGTCAGGTGGTACAGGGGCTGGATGTAGTTCAAGAAGACATCTCCGGCAGTAATCAGGGCAAGGAGAATAACCAGGAATATCGAGAAAAAAAGGATGAGGATATGCTCTCCGACAACCTGCACCAACATCTGCCGGGCTGCAAACGGCATTTGCAGGTACAAAAAAAGGCCTGCCCCCAGAATCAAAAACAGAAACAAGACAAGGCAGCCTACGCTGAAAATCCAGAATTTTTTCTTCAAATCCATTCAATACCGCCTACACTCAGACATCGATAAAAAAAGGGAGACCTGCCTTCAGGTCTCCCTTTTTATTATGTGTTTTCTAGGTTATCCCCACCATCCCCAACCGAAGGTGCAGGTAAAGAGGATGGAGAAAAGAACTACCACGATAAGCCAGATATCTTCTCGGGCCATAATCTCACTCCTTTGTATTTGACAGGTTCAAAAGCCATTATATCTCCTGGACCACGATGTTCTGCTCTTCATCGGCCCGTCTGATCTGTTCTTCAGAGGTAGTCGACATCTCCGCCTTGAAACACAGGGCCCACATCATGATGATCCCGATGATCCACCAGACGATCTGCCAGGACCAGATGGGCAGGAACCCGCCGAATTCGAACATATTGTTCCCCAGCAGGCACAGGGGCCCGATGGCGAACAGGAACCAGATCGGAGTCAGCCATTTCATGGCGTTTCTCCATTTCTGCCCCTTGGGACTGGGTGAGTCCACGCTTCGAATCCATTCTCTGACCTCGGCCTGCCGTCTCTTGGTCTCTTCATTGTCCTTGATGCCCAGCCCGCGGCAGGCGTAGGCAACGAGCAGTCCTACAAACAGCCCCCAGAAGGCGGTGTGCAGGGATAATGGGTACACGAGGAAGAAATAGGTGATAAAACAGGCGATGATGGCCCCAACCAGACCCAGGGCGACACCGATGCTCGGGTAGCGGAATCCGTAGTGCACGCCCAGGAGCATCAGGTACATGATGAATCCAAAGGCGGTGGCGAAGCCCCCGATCATGACGATGGCCCCGGGCGAGGTCAGGCTGACGATCACCGCCAACAGGGTGATCACCGTCACAAAGACGCGGTTGGCCCAGATCTGTTCGGCGTGTCCGGCTTTCTGCTTCTTGATGTACCGCCAGTAGATGTCTCTGAGGACGATGGTTCCGCCGGTTCCGATATAAGGGGCCGACGTGGAATGGATGGCCGCGATGATGCCCAGAAAGACGATGGCCATGACCGGACCGGGAAGGACGTAGTTCATGAGCATGGGCACCACATCGCCGTCGGTTTGTGGGGCGATCTCTCCCATGCCCTGGAGGACCCTGGCGCCCATCCCCTGGAAGGCGGTGAAGAAGAACAGGGCCACGCCCACGACAAAGGTGGACATGAAGACCTGCTGCCAGGCCAGGGGCTTCGGGGATTTGATCCCGAAGTTCCAGAGGGTGAAGGCGGGCGAGGACTGGATGCCCATCAGGGCGAACATGTAGGTCAGGATCATGACCGCGGTCCAGCCGCCCGAACCGAATCCGAAGTGGATCAGCTTGGGCACCTCGACGTACTTGTCTTCAAGACCCCGCAGTTGGGTGGTGAATTCGGTCCAGCCGCCCAGGGCCTCGGTGGTGATGGTGTAATACCCCAGAAGTACGATACTCAAAACCAGGAGGATGAATTGGATCACCCCGACCCAGGTGCTGGCTTTGAGACCTCCCGTGACCACGTAAAACCAGACGATGAAGGCCATGAATAAAAGCCCCGCGGTGTAGGGCACTCCCGCCACGATCTCGAAGAGTTTGGCGGCCGCGATCAACTGCAGGCCGGAGTAGAACATGGAATAGAGGACTGCGGCCAGAACGGTCAGCCAGCGCACGGCTTCGTTGTTGTAGTAGTAGGCGAACATGTCGCCCGGGGTCATGAACCCGTAGCGTTTGCCCATCAGCCAGTTCCGCTTGGCGAAAAAAGCCCCGGTGATGGGAATGGTCAGGACATAGAAGGAGGCAAAGGCGTAGGCCATGCCGTCCTGCCAGATCAGGCCCGGATGGCCCACGGTGGTCCACCCCGAAAACGAGGCCGCGGTGGCGGCCATGAGAAAGGCAATGAAGGGGATGGAGCGCCCTCCAATGGAATATCCGGCTGAGGTCTTCTCGGTGAAGTAGCCCCTAAGGCCCCACCAGAAACAATAAATGATGTATATTCCCAAAAAGATATAAACCCAGGTTCTAGGCTCCATAGTTTTTCCTCCTGTATCCGCTTACAGTTATTCCGTGATCACTCTGGAACACGTTATCCGGTGTGATGCCTGGCCGTGCCGGAGAATTTCCCCGGCAGAGGCGTCCTGAAAGCCGGAAAGCATCACAGGCCATGAATACGGTCGTCATGTGTGGTCTGGCAGGTCCTTCCTGTTCAGTCCTGGACCTGCTTCCTGATCTGTTCCACAATCTGGGGATTGGCCAGGGTGGTCACGTCCCCGACGTCGTTGTAATTGGAGATGGAGGCCAGAATGCGGCGCATGATCTTGCCGGATCTGGTCTTGGGCATGTCGTCCACGATATAGACATGGGCCGGCCTGGCGATCTTGCCCACAACGTCCGAGACCGCCCCGGACACCTTCCGGGCCAGGTCTTCACTGGGATCGAAGCCGGGTTTGAGGGAGACGTACAGGTCGGGAATGGTCCCCTTGATCTCGTCCTGTACCGAGACCACGGCCGCCTCGGCTACCTCCTCCGCGGTCAGGGCCGCGGACTCGATCTCCTTGGTCCCCAGGCGGTGCCCGGCTACATTGATCACATCGTCGATCCGGCCCAGGATGCGGACATAGCCGTCCTCGGCCATGACCGCGGCGTCTCCGGCCATATAGGGCCAGTCCCTCCAGTCTGTGCTCTTGGGATCCTTGCAGTACTTCTCGTAATAGGTCTTGACGTAGCGCTCCCGGTTCTTCCAGATGGTCTGAAAGGCCCCGGGCCAGGGATTCTGGATGCAGATATTCCCGGCCCGGCCCGCACCGGCCTTGATCTCGTTGCCTTCGTCATCGTAAATGATCGGATGAATGCCGGGCACACCGGGTCCGGCGCTGCCGGGCTTCATGGGCTTGATGCCGGGCATGGTGCTGCACAGAAAGCCGCCGTTCTCGGTCTGCCACCAGGTGTCGACAATCGCGCAATTGCTCTTGCCCACCACTTTGTAGTACCAGCGCCAGACCTCGGGCTCGATGGGTTCGCCGACCGTGGTCATGTGCTTGAACTTGAAGTTGTACTTTTCGGGCTCATTCCCGCCGGCCTTGCGCAGGCCGCGGATAGCCGTGGGCGAGGTGTGAAAGATGTTCACGCCGAGATTCTCGGCAATCCTCCAGGGCCGCCCCGGATCCGGATAGGTGGGCACCCCTTCGAAGACTACGGAACTGGCCCCCAGGGCCAGCGGGCCGTAGACGATGAAGGAATGGCCGGTTATCCAGCCTATGTCGGCCATGCACCAGTAGACATCCTCGGGATGGATGTCCTGGATATACTTGGACATCCAGGTCACGTAGGATAGATAGCCGCCGATACTGTGCTGGCAGCCCTTGGGTCTCCCTGTGGAGCCGCTGGTGTACATCAGAAACAGGATATCCTCGGCCGGCAGGGACACGGGTTCGACAATCCTGCCCCAATAATCCTTGAGGACTTCATCCATGAAATAATCCCGGCCTTCAACCTTTTGCGTCGGAGAGGAATAAGTTCCTGGATATCGCCTCCAAATGAGGACCTTCTTGACTTTCTGTCCCTGCTTCTCCGCCGCTTCCACTGCTTCGTCCGCATTGACCTTGTGATCAAGCAGCTTGCCGCTGCGGTAGTAGGCGTCCATGGTGATCAGGACTTCGCTTTCCGAATCCCAGACCCGGTCCCCGCAGGCCTTACCGCTGAAACCGGCAAAGACTTCGGAGTGAATCACCCCAAGCCTGGCGCAGGCCAGCATGGTGATGGGCAGCTCTGGAGTCATGGGCAGGTGCAGGGTGACACGGTCCCCGGCCTTCAGCCCGGCAAAATTCTGGAGCAGAGCCGCGGTCTCATTGACCCTACGGTACAGTTCCTGATAGGTGATGTGCTGGACGGCTTCTTCTTCCAGCTCGGGCACAAAGTGAATCGCGGTCTTGTTCTTGTACTGATCCAGATGCCGATCCACGCAGTTGTAGCTGGCATTGAGCCTGCCGCCCACGAACCACTTCCAGCAGGGAGCGTCGCTGGTATCCAGGGTGGTATGCCAGTACTTGTCCCAATGCAGAAGATCTGCAAACTCCCGGTAGCATTCGGGAAACTTATCAAGGCTGAACCGCTCATAGATGCCCGGATCAGTGCCGTTGGCCTGACCCACAAACTCCGGAGGAGGATAGTAATACTCCTCTTCCTGCCAATGCACGGCGTAATGCTTGGCACTTTGACTTTCCGCCATAGAGACCTCCTTATGGTTTGCAAACCGGTATTGGTTCTCTGGTTTACCCAAGGACGCACCTCTCCCGCTAAAAAATTAAAGTTTGCAAGGCCTTCTTTTGCAAATTTTAATTTTCCGAACTATTACAAGACACCATTTTTTTGTCAAGTAGGAATTTGATAAAAACAGTATTTTCGGGTAAGCTTTATCCTGAAGTTTAGCAGAAGTTAGCCTAAATTACCCTTTTGTTTCCACTTTCATAGGAGAAATATATGAGCCTCAGTCAGCTTGATGCCTTGTTCCGTCCGAAATCAATCGCCGTTATCGGGGCTTCAAACAGACCCAAGAGCATTGGGGCCGTGGTTGTCAAGAACCTGCTGCACGAAAACTTCTCCGGCCCCATCCTTCCGGTGAACCCCAAATATACGGCTGTCGGCGGCATTCTGGCCTACCCCTCAGTGGCCAAGCTCCCTCTTTCACCGGATCTGGCTATCATATGCACCCCTCCGGAGACGGTGCCGGATTATATGGAGGCCCTCGGACGGAAAAAGACCAAGGCCGTGCTGGTCATGAGCACTGATCTTGAACGATTCCAAGATGAATCAACTGGCCTCGACCACCGCGAACTGAGCCTCAGGCATGCCCGGGACTTCTCCATGCGGGTTCTGGGTCCCGACTGTTTAGGGGTCATTATCCCCAGGTCCGGATTAAACGCCAGTTTCGCCTACACCTCGGTCCTAAAGGGGGAAATCGCCTTTGTCTCCCAGTCTGATTCCCTTGGCATCGCCGTGCTGGACTGGGCGAAAGACCGGGGCATCGGCTTTTCCCATTTCATATCCCTTGGAGATTATGCAGACATCGACTTTGCCGGTGTCCTGGACTACCTCGGGGGCGACCCCTACACCAGTTCTATCCTACTCTATATTGAAGATATCCGGAATGCCCGGAAATTCATTTCCGCAGCCAGGTCCGCCTCCAGAAACAAACCGGTAGTGGTCATCAAGAGCGGACAATTGGAGAAGACAATCCAGCCCTCGACCCTTCCGGCCGGAACCCCGGTCGAGTGGGACGATATCTTCGACGCCCTCTTTCGCAGGGCCGGGATGCTCAGGGTCTATAATGTGGCCGAGCTTTTCGACTCGGTGGAAACCCTGGCCCGGGCCAAACCGCTGCGGGGTGACAGGCTGGCAATCTTGAGCAACGGGAGGGGCCCGGCCGTCATGTCCATGGAGATATTGCTTAAGCAGGGAGGGCATCCGGCCCGGCTTACGGACAAGACATCCGCGAAGTTGAGTACGGACCTGGAAAACGATTTCTCCGGGACAAATCCCATCAGACTCAAGGACCGGGCCTCCGGCGAGGACTATGCCCAGGCCCTGGAGATCTTGATAAAAGACGAAAATGTGGATGCAGTCCTGGTCATTCACATCCCCACGGCCTTCACCTCGAGCGAGGACATCGCCGGAGCCGTGGTCAATGCCATCGGCCGCAGCCGGAAAAACATCTTCACCGTCTGGCTGGGAGAGAAGAAAACGGTCCAGGCCAGGCGGATATTCGCCCTGGCCGGAATCCCGACCTATGAAACACCGGATCAGGCCACCCAGATCTTTATGGACATGGTCCGGTATCGACGCAATCAGGAAATACTCATGCAAACCCCTGACTCCATCCCCAAGGAGTTCACTCCGAATCCTGACACGGCCAGGGCCATCATCAACAACGCCCTGACTGAAAAGCGCAGCCGGTTGAACCAGGCGGAAACCAACGAAATTCTCTCGGAGTACAAAATACCGGTGGTGGAGACCAGGATCGTGGAAACAGCCGAGGAGGCGGCCCTCATGGCCCGGGAAATCGGATTCCCGGTCGCCCTCAAGATTCTGTCTTCAGAGTTGAGAAGCAAGTATCAGGCAGGGGGAGTGGCCATGGACCTGGAATCCGAGGAGGACATAGTCAAAGCGGCCCGGGCCATGACCGTCCGGATCGAGACAAACAATCCTGATATCAAAGGGGAAGGCTTTATCGTACAAAAAATGGCCCGCCGACCCGGGGCCCAGGAACTTCTCCTCGGAATGACCAGCACCCGGGACCTGGGCCCGGTGATCCTCTTCGGCCAGGGAGGCCCGGCCGCCAGAGTCATCAGGGATCAGGCTGTGGGTTTGCCGCCATTGAATATGAGCCTGGCCAATGAGATCATTCAGCAGACCAAAATAGCCAAAATCCTCAAAGGCTATCATGGACAACCAGGAGTGGATGTCACGAGCATCAGGCTGACCCTGGTCCAGCTCTCACAGTTGACCATCGATCTCCCCGAGATCAGAAGCTTGAGCATCAACCCGCTTCTGGCCGATGTTTCCGGGGTCATGGTCCTGGACGCCCGCATCGTGGTCCAGGAACCTGCAGGGACGGATCAGTTGAGGCTGGCCATTCAGCCCTATCCGGAACACCTGGAAGAGGAAGTCAGCTTGAAGTCCGGGGAGAAAATCCTCCTGCGTCCGATCCGCCCGGAAGACGAGCACAGTCATGCCGAGTTCATCGACTCCCTGTCTCAGGAGGACATCCGGATGCGCTTCTTCGGAATCGTTCACACCTTTTCCCACTCCCAACTGGCCAGGTACACCCAGATAGACTACGCCCGGGAGATGGCCTTCGTGGCCATCAGCGAAGTTCAGGGCCGGCTCAAGACCCTGGGGGTCATGCGCACTTATTTCGATCCGGACAACACCTATGGAGAGTTCGCCATCCTGGTGCGCACGGATCAAAAGTCGCAGGGCCTGGGCACGATCCTCATGGACAAGATGATCCGCTATTGCCGGGATCGGGGGACCAGGGAACTCATGGCCTACACCTTGCGGGAAAACAGGGGGATGCAGGCCCTGGCCAGGAAATTCGGATTTACGATTAAGGTAGTGCCGGACGACCCGGAGACGGTGGAACTCAGGTTGCGACTGGAGGGAGAGTAATGGTTAATGGTTATTGGTTAATTGATGAGTAATTGTTAATGGTTAATTGTTAATTGTTAATGAAAGAGTTTTCCGATGTCATTACAATGAGAAATACCAGTGGCCCGCGTTCAGTAATTAGTGCTTGGAGGCAAGCTTACCCAAATTAACAATTAACAATTAACAATTAACTGTTCGTTCAGACACTAATTAGGCGCTTTTTGTCATCTCATATGCTCAATGTTATTCTTTTTATTAATAATTAACCATTAGCAATTGACAATTAACAATTACCTATAAGAAGGCTCCCGTGACCGAATCAGGATTAGCTTTGATCTCTTCCGGGGTGCCCTGAGCCACGATTCTCCCCCCGAACTCTCCTCCTCCCGGTCCCAGGTCCAGGACATGATCGGCCGCCCTGATGACATCGGCATTGTGCTCGATGACCACCACCGTGGCCCCTTTTTCCACGAGTTGCTGCAGGACCTGAATGAGTTTGCCCACCTCGTGCATATGCAGGCCGGTGGTGGGTTCGTCAAGAATATACAAGGCCCGGGGCAGGCTCTTTTTGCCCAGCTCTTTGGATATCTTCAAACGCTGGGCCTCGCCTCCGGAGAGGGTGGTGGCCGCCTGACCCAGAGAGAGATACTCCAGGCCGACCTGCTCCAGGACACTCAACTTCCTCTCCAGGACCGGATAATTGCGGAAGAACTTCGCAGCCTGACGCACCGTCAACTCCAGGACTTGAGCGATGTTCAAGCCCCTGTACTCAACATCCAGGGTCTCCCGGTTGTATCTCTTCCCCTGACAGACTTCGCAGGTGACAAAGACATCCGGCAGGAAGTGCATCTCCACCCTGATCTGCCCGTCGCCCTGGCAGGCTTCACAGCGTCCCCCCCGGACATTGAAGCTGAAGCGTCCCGGCCTGTAGCCCCGCTTCCTGGCTTCCTTGGTGTTGGCAAAGATCCTGCGGATCTCATCGAAAACCTTGGTGTAGGTGGCCGGGTTTGAACGGGGAGTGCGGCCGATGGGGGACTGATCGATGGAGACGATCTTTTCCACCTGCTCGGCCCCTTGAAATCCATCCAGAACACCCGGGTTTTCCACCTTGATCCCCCGGTGCAAAGCCAGGTGCTTGTAGAGGGTGTCCACGATCAGGGAACTCTTGCCGGATCCTGATACACCGGTTACGCAGACCAGCACGCCCAGAGGGACTTCCAGGTCGACCGCCTGCAGGTTATTGGTCCGGACATTAACCAGTTTCAGGGTTCCCTGGGGAGACCGTCTCGACCCGGGTTCAGAGACCCGCAGTTCCTGCCGCAGGTATTTCCCGGTCAGGGAATCTGCCTTCTGCAGGAGACCGGGTACGTCTCCGCTATAGACCAGTTCACCGCCTAAGGCCCCGGAACCGGGACCAAGTTCCAGGACATGATCGGCCGAACGGATGGTGGGCTCATCGTGCTCGACCACCAGGACGGTGTTTCCTCTGGACTGCAGCTGGCGAAGCGATTGCAGCAACAGCTCGTTGTCCCTGGGATGCAGTCCGATGCTCGGTTCATCCAGGACATAGGTCACCCCTACCAGACCGGAGCCCAACTGACCGGCCAGTCGGATACGCTGGGCCTCGCCCCCGGACAGGGTGGACATGTTCCGGTCCAGGCTCAAATAGTCCAGCCCGACGCTGCTCAAGAACTCCAGCCTGTGGGTCAGCTCCTTGAGAATCGGTTCGGCTATCCTGGCTTGAAACCCTGAAAAAGTTACCGAGTGCAGCCAGTCCCTTCCATTTCTAATCGACCAGTTGCAGAAATCCCTGATCGTTGTTGTGCCGACCTTGACCGCCAGGGCTTCCGGCCTGAGTCTGGCCCCGAGACATTCCGGACAAACCGTGGTCTGCCTGAATCTGGACAACTCATCCCTCCAGGTCCGGCCAAACTCCATTCCTCTCTGCAGGATCTCGACCACCCCCGGCCAGTCATCAGGACTGCTTCCGTGAAACAGGGCCTGATAGGCCTGATTCGAAAAATCCTTCAGTGGTGTGTCGACATCGAAGCCCAGCTTCTGTCCCAGGGCCTGCACCCTTTCCCTGTATCTGGCAAAGACTTTTTCGTTTTTCCAGGGCAGCACGGCCCCTCGCTTTAAGGACAGACCCTTGTTCGGGGCGATAAGCCTGGGCTCGAAATATTCGACGCTGCCCAGCCCGGAGCATTTCGGGCAGGCTCCCTGGGGGCTGTTGAAGGAAAAGAGTTGAGGACTCGGAGTGGGCAGACTCATCTTGCAGTCGGGGCAAACCGCTTCGGTGCTGTAGAACTGGTCCTTGCCCTGGAGCGGTGAGACGATGACTCCTCCGGAACCAAGACCCAGGGCCAGTTCGAGGGAATCGGCCAGGCGTTTGCGGATGTTCGGCTTGATGACCAGCCTGTCCACAACCACTTCAACCGTGTGCTTTTTGTTTTTGTCCAGTTCCGGCGGATCTTCCAGGAGGTGAACTTCCTTATCCACCCTGACCCGGACAAACCCCTGGCTTTTCAATTTTTTGAACAAATCGGCCTGGGTCCCTTTGCGGCCTTCAACCAGGGGCGACAACAGGAGGAATCTCGTCCCCTCGGGCAGGTCCAGGATGGAGTCGATGATTTCATCGGCAGTCCTGGACTCGATGGCCTGTCCGCACAAAGGACAGTATGGGGTGCCCAGCCTGGCAAAAAAGACCCGCAGAAAATCATAGACCTCGGTGACC
>JAIPER010000057.1 GCA_021737115.1 Desulfohalobiaceae bacterium | reverse complement strand
GTAAACCGCATCATCCTGGACCGCTTTACCCCCAGGGACTTCAGCAGTCTCAGGGCCAGCCTGCAGCAACTGCCGGTTTTGATGCGCAGCCTGGGGCAGGACCCGGACAACAAGCCTCCTCCGAAGTCTGTCTCCAGCCTCCTCGATTCCTGGGACAACCTCGAGGATTGCCTGAAACTGCTTGAGGACAGCCTGGTGGACAATCCCCCCCAGCTCATCACCGAAGGAGGGCTATTCAAACCGGGCTTCAACCCCGAGCTGGATGAACTCCTGGAACTCAGCGAACACGGAGAGGCCAGGCTCAAGGAACTTTTGTCCAGGGAACAAAAAGAACATGGCCTGCCCAAACTGAAACTCGGCTTCAACCGGGTCTTCGGCTACTACTTTGAGTTGTCCAAGGCCAACAAAGGCCAGGTGCCGGAACACTTTCACCGGCGGCAGACCCTGGTCAACTCGGAACGCTACCTGAGCGACGAGTTAAAAGAGTTGGAAGAGAAGCTGTTCAGCAGTGCCGAAAAGCGCAAGGAACTAGAATACAGACTCTTCCAGGATCTCCGGGAGCAGGTCCTGGGTCTGAAAAACCGCATTCTGAACATGGCCGAGACACTGGCCCGCCTGGATTTTTGGCAGTCCCTGGCCCAGACCGCAAAAGAGTTGGACTGGCGTCTGCCTGAGTTGCACACCGGCCAGGAAATCAGAATCATTCAGGGCAGACACCCGGCTGTGGAGGCGGCCCAGGGGGCATCCAACTATATCCCCAACGACCTCAGCCTCGATGACCAGGGAAAGGTCCTACTGATCACAGGACCGAACATGGCCGGAAAATCCACGGTCCTCAGGCAGGCCGCCATAATCTGCATCCTGGCCCAGATCGGATCTTTCGTTCCGGCCGATCAATGCAAGATCGGCCTGGCGGACCGCATCTTCACCCGGGTCGGGGCCTCGGACAACCTGACCCAGGGACAGTCCACCTTCATGGTGGAGATGACCGAAGCCGCCCGCATCCTCAGACAGTCGGGCAAACGGAGTCTGATCATCTTGGATGAAATTGGCCGGGGGACCAGCACCTTTGACGGCCTTTCCCTGGCCTGGGCTATGGTGGAGAACCTGGCCGGGAAGGAAGACCGGGGAATACGGACCCTGTTTGCCACCCACTACCATGAATTGACCGACCTGGAAGGGAAACTGCCCGCAGTCAAAAATTTCAATATCGCCGTCAAGGAGTGGCGCGGGGACATCGTTTTCCTGCGGAAGATGGTTCCCGGAGCAGCGGATCGCAGCTACGGGATAGAAGTGGCCAAACTGGCCGGGGTCCCCCAGCCGGTGATTCAGAGGGCCAAGGAAATCCTTCAGGATCTGGAAGACAAGAGCCGGAACCTGCGGGGGCTTGACCAAAAGAGAGCCAGACCGGAGCCGAGTCTTTTGCCCGGGCTTTTCCCGGACCGCTCAAAAAGTTCTCCAGGCAAAACCCAACCCTCAAAACCCCATCCCATTATCTCTCAATTGAAAGAGATAAACCCCGAAGCCATGACACCCCTGGAGGCACTGAACATGCTGCAGCAATGGAAAGACGAGCTACACGGAGAAGATGCCTATGGACAGCAGAAGAGTTAAGCCTCGGCCCTTGTTGGTGTTGATCTCTCTTTTGATCATTCTGTCTTTGTCCGGATGCGGCAATAAAAAATGGCCGAACGTCGCGGCTGAGGAGGACACCTTCTCCTTTGAACAGCTCACGGCCGGGCGGGAGGCGGGTTGCCTCAATCTTGAGGCCCGCTTGACCGGGGAGATAGACAATCTGCGATCTGTTGTCCTGGAGCTGGAATCTGTGGAAGACTCCTGCCAGGATTGCCCTTTCCGGCCCACGGAAAGAATTTTTCTGGAACCGTCCGAGCCTCAACTCAAAAGGGAAGGGTCGACGATCTGGATCAGCCACTGCGGCCTGGACCCGAACACGTCCTACAGGATCCGCCTGGTCGGTCTGAACGAGTACCCCGGGATCAAGGAGAGCTTATCCGAGGTGGTGACGGTTGGGTCTGTATTATGAAGCAGAGGGCAGAGGGCATATTCCAGTTATCAGTGGTCAGTGGTCAGTGGTCAGCCCTGCCTCTGGCAGTGCTGACATATAATTCTCTAATATATTTGTGAATATGGTTGGGCTGTTGTGTAATTGGGGTGAAGCCCGCAGCCACCAGTTTGATCGAGGTAGAAACTTCAATACCTTACGATGAGGTTCCGCAATGCTCTCCTCTCTCTGTCATTCTGAGCGAGTCCGCGAGCGAAGAATCCCTTATCTTAAACAGGCATGCTTTTTGAAAATACATGAAGTTTCATATGAGGTCAGTGGTCAGCCCTGCCTCTGGCCGCAGACGCCCAGTTTGATCAAAAATGAAACGTTGAGTCACCTCCTCCGTCATTCCGGCGAAGGCCGGAATTTAGACTGAAAATGTAAGAACTGGACCCCGGCCTACGCCGGGGTGACGGAGAAAGAAAAATCTAGTTTCATATGAGTAAGAGGCAGATGGCTCGGGAAAAGAATGAGAAGATGAATCGGTTAGTCGGTAAGTCAGTGAATCGGCGACCTGTGACACCAAAACAGTCTGCGGGAGGGGGCTATGGGGTACGTTAGGGCAACAATTGAAATTGGCAACCCGAGAAAACCAAATTTGCAGCGAGTACAAAAAGATGCTCTGGTTGATACTGGTGCACTGATGCTGTGTATCCCTGAGCATATCTCATTGCAGATGGGATTTGAGGAGTTGGAAAAAAGGGAAGCCACTACGGCTGATGGCAAAAAACAGCTGGTGCCGTATGTCGGTCCGGTCTTGGTTCATTTCGAAAATCGAAGCTGCTTTGTCGGAGCCTTAGTGATGGGAGACGACATTTTACTTGGAGCTGTTCCTATGGAAGATATGGACCTGATTGTCTCTCCGGCTCATAAAAAACTCATCGTTAATCCTGACAGCCCCAATTTCCCGCAAGCTTTGGTTAAATCGGTTTGACAAGGAGCCATTTTTTTTCCCTCCAGGTGGTTTGACCTGGAGGGAGAAAACCGGATCAGAGGAGGGCGAGCCCGAAGACGATCCCGGCCAGGACCAGACCGGCGGCCCACTCTTTTTTCCTGAACTCAGAGGCATCCCGCCAGGCCTCTGGGCCATCCAGGTTTCGGGCGGCAATGGCCAGGGTCTGATCCCAGGTCTTGAGGCTTAAGACCCTGAGTACAGTCCTGACCCAGAGAAAGATCCGGGCCCCAAAGAACAAATCCGGGCAACGCAGCCGGACGGACTGCCGGACCTGATTCAGGGTGCGCAGGGTCAAGGGAATGAAATGGATCATCAGGCTCAGGGCCAGTCCTCCCTGCCAGCTCCTTGACCCCAGAACCGGACGCAAAAACCAGCTTACTGCGGCTCCGAGCTGAGTCCTGGAGGTGGCCCAGGTCAGGACGAACCCCAAAAGGAGAAGGACCAGAAGCCGTGTCCCCAGCAACGAGGTCTCCATTGCGATCTGCGGCCAGAGAGGCTGGTGGCTCGCGAACTCCAGCCCGCCCTTTAACAGCATCCAGAAAAGGACAGGAATTATCAGGATCCGGTATCGAAACGGGGCGTTTTCTCCGGAACCGGACAAAAGCTGGGCCAGGAAAAGAACCGCCGCCAGATAACAGATGACACCCGGCAAACCGGTCTGCCAGGTCATGATTCCCAGCCAGAGGGCGAGCAGAGCTTTGAGTCTGGGATCCGCCGACAGGATTTTATTTTTCAAGGGTTCAAGTCTCAAAACCCCTCCCCATGGGCCTGATCCCGAATTCGGACAAGCTCTCCCCGATATCGGCAATTTTTCCGGCAAAGGCCAGCCTGCCCCGCTGGAGGATGAGACAGGTATCGACGATGCCCACAAGCGGCTCCAGGTCATGGACCGCGATGACTTGGGCAATCCCCTGTTCTCTGTTTTCCTGAAGGATATGTCTTAGTTCTTGCGAGGAGGGGTAATCCAGACCGGAAAAGGGCTCGTCAAAGAGCAGGACATCAGGATTCTTCAAAAGAACCGCCGCCAGACAGAGTTTTCGCTTTTGCCCCCCGGAGAGATGCTGTACCGGCTGATCAAGGACTCCCTGGAGGCCGAAGCGTCCCGCCAGCTCCCAGGCAGGCTCCTTATCCCGACAGCCCCTTGTTCTGAGGCTCAAGTCGAGATCCTCTCTGGCCGTAGCTCCCAGGATCTGCAGCTCGGCCTCCTGCAAAAGCAGTCCGGCCTGCCTCCTGATCCGGTACTCCTGGCCCGGACTCTGCAGGTTCTGTAGGCGGATCGACCCGGAAACAGGCGAAAACAGGCCTCCGAGCAGGCTGAGCAGGGTGGACTTGCCGCTGCCGTTGGCCCCGAGCAGCCCCACGCACTGGCCCCGCTCTACCTCGAAGCTGATCCGCTTGAGGACTTCACCCCCTGAATACCCGAAGGTCAGATCCCGGACCTTGATCATCTTATCGGTGTCAGGTCATGGTTGAAGAGATACCTGGCCGCGGCCACGCTGATAGCCACCTGCAGCAGGTCGGAGGGCAGAAAGGGGAGCATGCCCACCCAGACAGCCTTGCCCCAGGAGATGGCCAGGGAGGTCTTCAGCCAGGTCAGTCCCAGTCCATAGATGGGGACATATCCCAAAACCGCCAGGAAAAGACCCCACCCCAGGGGCAGGACTCTTCTTGGAACCAGCCGCAGCCCTGCTCCGGTGATCAGCGGAGCCGCCAGAAAACCCAGGAGATATCCTCCGGTCGGGCCCAGGACATGGCCCATCCCGGAAGTCCCCCCGGAAAAGACCGGCAGACCGGCCAGGCCGGCCAGGACGTAAAGGGCCACTGCCGAAAATCCCCAGACCGGGCCGAGCACAAATCCCGCCAGGAGGACGAAACAGACCTGGAGGCTGATGGGCACCGGACCGATGGGGAAATGGGCATAGGCCCCGACCGCGATCAGGGCCGCCAGCAGCCCGGTCCAGACCAGGCAGTGCAGCTTGAAAAGCGATTGGGTGCCGGCAAACCCGGCCCGGTTGACGTCCGACATAGGGCAGCTCCTGTATTTCGAGTTTGCTCGAAAGACAGGAGCATAGGGTATCTTTGACCAGTCTGTCAACCCTGTTGCCGGAAATGGTTGACAGGCAGAGGGACCTTTCTTGCCCTTCAAGGAAAAAAACAGTACCCTCAATTCATGACACGCGTGAGTATGGGACAAAACAACTCTGCCAAGAGAAGCAGGAAAGCAATGATCCTGGATTTGTTGAAGTCCAGGGAGGTGGTCTCGGGGCAGGAACTGGCCGAAGCGGTCCGCATTTCCAGGACCGCGGTTTGGAAACAGGTCCGCGGGCTGCGCTCCGAGGGATACCGGATCGATTCCACTCCCGGTCTGGGCTATGCCCTGAAGGAAATCCCCGATCTCCTTTTGCCCGCGGAGATCCAGGCCGGACTCAAGACCCGGATCCTGGGCAGGGAGATCATCCACCTGACCGAAGTTTTATCCACGCAGGCCAAGGCCAAGGAATTGGCCGAAAAGGATGCTCCGGAAGGCACCCTGGTTCTAACCGAAAAGCAGACCCAGGGCCGGGGCCGGCGGCAGAGAGAGTGGGTCAGCCTGCCCGGGTCGATCCAGATGTCCGTCATCCTGCGCCCCCGGACCCCCCCGGAACAAGGGACCCACTTTCCATTACTGGCCGGAGTGGCCCTGGTCCAGGCCGTTTTAAAGGTCTGCCCCGACCTGGACCCCCTTCTCAAATGGCCCAACGACCTGATCGTCAACCGGAAAAAACTGGCCGGCATCCTGGCTGAAATTTCCTCCGAACCCGAACGGATCAATTATTTGACCCTCGGACTCGGCTTGAACTGTAATTTTACGACCCAGGACCTGGATCCGCCGCTTCAGGAGATCGCCACCTCCCTGCAGATCGAAAGCGGACGAAAGATCTCCAGAACGACCCTTCTCCAGGCCTTGCTCCTGGAGCTGGAATTTTTATACTTTGATTATCTGGGCCACGGTTTCGAGCCGCTTCGATTGAAATGGAAGGCCAGGAACAACACCCTGAACTCCCGGGTTCAGGTGACCTCGTCTCATAAGACCCTCGAAGGCCTGGCTCTGGACATTGACGAATCCGGCGGGCTGATCGTACAATTGGACGACGGCCAACGGGTCACGGTCACTGCCGGGGATGTTTCGATTCGGAATGACACAGCGCAACTGCAGACTTCGTAAGCCATTTACCGCCTTTTCGATTATGTCGCTCAACGGCTTAAGTACAGAGATCTTGATCAACTTCTAAAGATATTCCCAAATTTTTGAAACCGGCAAAGAACTCTGAGCTGGAGTGTTTAATGCATCACTTTCAACTGCGAAACAACGAACTGTACGCCGAAGAACTGAAGGTCAGCGACCTGGCCGAAGAGTTCGGCACCCCCCTCTATCTCTACTCCGCAGCCACCCTGAAGCGCCATTATCAGGCCTTTGATTCGGCCTTCCAGGGCCTGGACCATCTGACCTGCTTTTCAGTGAAGTGCAATTCCAATCTCGGTGTCTTGAGGCTGCTCAACGAACAGGGGGCAGGAGCGGATATCGTCTCCGGCGGTGAACTCTACCGGGCCCTCAGGGCCGGCATGGATCCCCGCAAGATCGTTTTTTCCGGCGTGGGCAAACAGGAGCACGAGATCAGAGAGGCCCTGGAAGCAGACATCCTGATGTTCAATTGCGAATCCCGGGAGGAGCTGTACCTCCTGAACGCCGTGGCCGAAGGCCTGGGCAGGATCGCCCCCATGAGCCTGCGCATCAACCCGGATGTGGATCCCTTGACCCATCCCTATATCTCCACCGGACTCAAGGAAAACAAATTCGGGGTCGGCATGGACCAGGCCCTGGACCTCTATGAGCTGGCCCGGGATCTGCCCGGGATCAACCCCTTGGGCATAGACTGCCATATCGGGTCGCAGCTGACTGAAATATCGCCCTTTATCGAGACCCTGGATCGTCTGAAAAAGCTCTACCAGGACCTCCTGGACAGGGGGATCAACGTCAAGTACCTGGACCTCGGGGGGGGACTGGGCATCACCTATGCAGAAGAAGAACCCCCTCACCCCTCTGAATTCGGTCAGGCCCTGACCCAGGCCCTCCAGGACTTCGATCTGACCCTGATCCTGGAGCCCGGCCGGGTCATTGCCGGCAACGCCGGAATCCTGGTCACCCGGGTTCTGTTCAACAAGGAGACTGAGCTCAAACGGTTCGTTGTGGTGGACGCGGCCATGAACGACCTCATCCGGCCGGCCCTGTACCAGGCCCACCATAGACTGGCCGAGGTCAGACCACAGGCAAGGACCGAATCAGAGGCCGACGTGGTAGGACCCGTCTGTGAGACCAGCGATTTTCTGGCCCGGTCCAGAAGGCTGCCGGAGGTTCAACCCGGCGAGTTGCTGGCGGTTTTCTCAGCCGGGGCCTATGGTTTTGCCATGGCCTCCCAGTACAACTCCCGGCCAAGGGCTGCCGAGGTCCTGGTGGACGGGGACCGGGCTTTTGCAATCAGAAAACGTGAGACTTACCAGGACCTGACGGCCCTGGAAGAAGGTCTCTGAAAATGGAGTCTGACATGAAAACCTGGATCGTGTTTCTCGGTTTTTTTCTCGTCCTGAGCCTGGCCGGATGCGGCAGCAAGGCTCAGCAGGGCAGTGTCGTGGGCGGACTGAGCGGGGCCCTGGTCGGATCCCACCTCGGACCCGAGGACGATTCGCATCGGCTGGAAAATGCCCTCATCGGAGCCGGCATCGGGGCCTTGTTCGGGTATGCCGTAGGCAATGAGCTGGACAAGTACGACCGGGGTCAGATCGGGCAGACCCTGGAGTACACTCCTTCCCATCAGACCAGGGAATGGGTCAATCCGGACACCCGGAACCGGTTTCGGGCCACCCCGGCGCCTGCCTACCAAAGCGGGGGCAGGATCTGCAGGGATGTGGATCTCGACGCCTGGATCGACGGCCGCCGGGACCAGGTCCGGGCCAGGGCCTGCCGCAGGCCGAACGGTCGCTGGGAATTGGTGCGCTAGACTGGTTCAGCTCATCCCGGAAGAGGAGGAACACTCTGGCGATGGTTCTCACCCGAAATACAGCTCATACAGATCATCGAACAACACCGGAATCCGTTCCTTGAATTCCTTAAGCAACGGGAACATGACTTCCCGGATCTGGGGATGGGCCGGCTTTGAGCAGCGAAGCCTGAGCACATGGCGCCATTCACGGAGATTGGCGGTCATGACCACTTCGGTCTTCAGGCTGTTGGGCAGGACGCTCCTGGCCTCCTGGGCCTTGGCGCCATTCTCCAGAAGCTGCATATAGGCCCTCTCCGCCTGCTCCATGGCCTGCAGCCACTGTTTGTAACATACTGAATCCTCCGGCCAGAAGCAGGGCTTGATGACCGTGATCTCCCTGCCGAACTTCTCCCGGGCGTAGTTGGCATAGCGGGTGCTCTCCTGGGAGTAGGCAGCCAGACGGTGCCTGACCAGCTCATGGCTCACCCCCCGGTCGCAGATGAACTTGACCGTGCAGGTGCCGTGCTCGATCACGCTTTCATGACCGGAATCGACGATCCTTTTGATGAACTCCTCGGCTGACCCCGGACTTATCCGGTCCTCGGACTTGTAGCAGGTCCTGCCGGCCGTTTCGATGATTCCAAGGATCTCCCCTGCAGGCGGCAGGAAGAGGATCTCATGGGCAGGGGGAACAACTCGCATACGATATCTCCGGTTCTATGTTCACGGTTAAGAACAAGAAAAAGCCTGTGAGGCAAGTCACCTTCCTGTTTTTCATGACAGAGACTCACACGTATGTCTAAACACCAATATCTGGAAGGCCATGCCAAGTCTGTATACTGATCCAATTTTGGTTTCTTGAACAAGGCCTGATAGACCCTTGCTTTTCATGACTATTTTCAGAAGAAGTTAAGTTGGATCAGTATACCTATACCAACAGTTCCTCAAGAACAGCCAGAGAAGCAGACAAATCCTGAAAATTGAAGACCTCCAGGCAGACCACGCCCTGAAAGGCTTTTAGTATGTGTTTGATCGCGTGCAAATGCCGTTCTGCCAACCGGTGCAGCCCGCAATGATCCCGGAGCACACCGTTTCGCAGTTCAAAACCGTGCAGGTGCATGATCCGGATTCTGGACCGGTTCCTCTCAAAGGCCTCCCAGAGGTCCGCGCCCTGCAGCAGGAGGTGCCCCAGATCCAGACAAAGCCCCAATCCGGTTTCATCCAGAATCTCCTCCACCCATTTTAGAGGATAGGTCTCCAGATTCTCCAGGACGAGCCGCTCCTGGTCGGCTCCCTTGCCTTTCAACAAGTCCAGTCCCTGAACACCCAGGTCCAGAAACTCTTGTTTGCCCCTTGCCTCGGCCAAAGGGCAGGGGTCTGACCCTACAGCATCCTCCGATCTCTCCCCTCCGACCTCTTCTGCCTCCCTCCCACTGACCACTGACCTCTGACCACTGACCTCTGTCTTCCCCCCTCCGACCTCTTCTGCCTCCTTCCCTCTGACTACTGACCACTGACCACTGACCTCTCTCTTCCCCCCCCTGACCACTGACCTCTGACCACTGACCACTCTCTTCCCCGTCTTCCCCTGCCAGGGCAAATGCAGGACACAGGCAGAGGGCTCAAGCGGCTGGACCAGATCGAATACCCGAGTGATTGCGGCCGCGGCTTGTTCCCGTCTTACTATTTTTTCTGCAGTCAGGGAAATATCCGTGGGCAAATGGACATTATAGGTCAGACCAAAGGACCCTGCCAAGACTGCCAGCTCCCGGATCAACAGGCGATCCGGCAGACTCCCGCTGCTTGATCCTTCAAGAAACAACAACTCGATTTCGTCCAGATACGGTCCCAGCCTCCGGACATTGGGCAGGTAATCAGCCGGATAGATAAAGGAAGGACAGGCCAGGGTGAATGGAAATCTCCCTTTGTGCGCCCTTAAAAGCAAGGGGGAAGAATCCGCAGCCTTGACCATCCTCAAGCCCCTGATTGCTTCCCGGTCATCTCTTCGATGATCACCCTGAAAACCAGGGTTTGATCCAGTTTCCGGTCCGGGAAGTCCCAACCCTCTCCAGGCGCATACTGGGCCATGATCGCTTGAAGACCCTTTTTCTGGTCCAGCCTGGTCTCGAGAAATTCGACCCGGCCGTAGCCGATAACGCTCTTATAGTGCATGGTCCAGCCACAGGCCGTATCACCCTTGACGAGTCTGTGCCTGCAGTCCACTTCGAAACAGATCCGGGCTTCTTTTTTCAGCAGTTCGACCTTCTTGCCCTCTTTGGCTGAATGAAAGTACAGGCAATTGTCTGCATAGCCGTAGTTCATGGGGACAATATACGGTCTGTTTCCGTCAATAAGAACCAATCGACAGACCTGGCCCTGCTCTAAGACGGCCTGCATTTCTCTTGTTTCAGTGATCTTTTTTTCCATACGTCTCATGATTCTAACCAATTTTGTTGCCGGTTGCTGGAGGTTGAACTACTACTTATATACTGATCCAATTTTGGTTTTTACAACAAAGACTGGCGACCCCAAGGCTCCAGGCTCAAATTTATCAAAAAGCTAAGTTGGATCAGTATATCGATCAACAACCAATTCCTCTATCCAAGGCTCATTCCGGCAGCCAGAAAGAGCAGGGCCTCGCTGGTTTCACACATGGCCCCGAGCATGTCCCCGGTGATGCAGTCCATTCGCTGTTTGTAGTAGTAAAGGACGAGGGCGCTGATCAGGGCAAAGCAAAATATCAACCAGATGCCTTGAAGCCCGAGGAACAGGGAGAGCCCCATCAAGAGCAGCACTCCCAGGTACATCCTGAAATCGGGTTCGGATTCAAAAAAATCGTGACCGGTGCCTCCGGACGGTCGTCCATACGCTAAGAATCTGATCCCCAGGTTCATGGATCCTCTGGAAAAAGCGGGAATCAGGAGAAAAATCAGAAAATTCCGCCAACTTGCTCCTCCGGTAAGGACGGCATACATGCCCGCCCATTTGACGGCCAGCACCGAGACCACCGCCACCAATCCCATGGCCCCGACCCGGCTGTCTTTCATGATCTCCAGGGCCATTTCCCTGGGTCTGGTGCCCAGCATGCCGTCGGCGGCATCGGCCACCCCGTCCAGGTGCAGGGCCCCTGTAACACAGACCAAAAACAGAACGTCCAGGACAGCAACCACCTGGGCCGGCCAGAAGGAAAGGGCAAGCAGATTGAACAGAGCCAAAAACAGTCCCAGGCAGAAACCGACAACCGGAAACCAGGGAATTGTCGATTCCGGCCGAAACTCGCTACTTCGACCCAGGGGTATGATGGTCAAGAACTGAAAGGCAGAGAAAAAATCGGACAAAGCCTTCTCCTGTTGAGACGACACTGGATCAAAGCCTTGAAAGTCTCACGGGTTGATGCTAAAAGGGAACAATACGTTCAGCAGTTGTTTTGGTCAAGAAAAACAGGCTCTCTGTATGATTCACCGGCCGAATCCGCAGCAACGGCGTACACGGACGAAAAGAGACTGATCAAACCAAAGAGAGTTCAGATTATGAGCAAAATCACGCCCAGACAACAACTGGAGGCCATTTTTCGGGCCGGGCTGGACCGCGTCGATCCCTTTCAGATGATCCGGGACCGGGTCCGACTCGAAGAAGATCAGCTCCTGGTCGATATGGAAGACGAAAATTACGCCATCGACCTCTCCCCTTTTGACCAAATCCTTATTCTTGGCGGGGGCAAGGCCTCGGCCCGCATGGCCCTGGCCTTTGAAAAGATCCTGGGGGACCGCCTGGACAGGGGACTGGTCGTGGTCAAATACGGACACGGCGAGGAATTATCCCGTGTCCAGGTTATCGAAGCGGGCCATCCCATACCCGATGAAAACGGAGTCTATGGCGCCAGGCAAATCCTGGAACTTGCCGACGAGGCTCAGGAACGGACCCTGGTCCTGTCCTTGATCTCCGGCGGAGGATCGGCTTTACTTCCACTTCCCCTGGAATACGGCTCGAAGCAATACCCAAAGGCTCTAAGCCTCAAGGACAAGCAGGAGACCACCTCGGCCCTTTTAGCCTGCGGCGCATCGATCCAGGAGATCAACTGCATCCGCAAACACCTCTCCGGCCTCAAAGGCGGACGTTTTCTGTCGCATCTGGCCCCGGCCCGCAGCCTGAATTTCATCCTCTCCGACGTGGTCGGCGATGATCTGAGCAGCATCGCCTCGGGAATCACCGCCGCCGACCCGACGACCTTTGCCGAGGCCAGGGCCGTCCTGGACAAATACGGCATCACGGCCTCGGTCCCCACCCAGGTGGTTGAAGTCCTGGAACTCGGGGAAAAGGGGATGATCCCTGAGACCCTCAAGCCAGACGATCCGGACCTGAACCGGACCCGCAACATCCTCATCGGCACCAACCGCAATGCGCTGAAGGTCGCCGGAGAAAAGGCAAAAAAGCTGGGATACAACACGGTTTTGCTCACCTCTCGGATCACCGGGGAGGCCTCAGAAGCGGCCAGGCTGCTGGCCGGGATAGCCCTGGATATCAATACGGACGGCTTGCTGGTCCAGCCTCCGGCCTGCATCATCTCCGGCGGGGAACCGGTCGTGACCCTTCGAGGCAGCGGCAAGGGGGGACGCTGCCAGGAGCTGGCCCTGGCCTTTCTCCTGGCCATGGCCGGAGATGAAAAAAACCTGGAGAGGGTCTCCTTTTTGTGCGCCTCGACGGACGGAAGCGATGGCCCGACCGATGCCGCGGGCGGCTTTGCCGATCTCGCGCTGCTCAAAGATGCTAGGGCCAGTAAAGTGGATCCGGCCGTGTTTTTAGCAAATAATGATGCCTACCACTTCCTGGACAGCCTCGGGGGTCTGCTGCGCACCGGTCCGACCAGGACCAACGTCTGCGATCTGCAGATCATCCTTGTTCAAGAATGAGGTCAGTGGTCAGCCCTGCCTCTGGCAGGCCACGTATGAGACTCCGGTTATAGACAACGAACCGGTCACAGGGCTCTCTTTCGCTAAGACGCTTCCGGCTCTGGGTTTTCTAAGGCTCGCTCATGGGGGATCCCTGCCCCCTCCGGACTCTTAGGCTCTGCCCTAAACTATGATCTTGCATAATCGAGAACTCTTTGCGGATTTATGGTTTTAGTCATGAGACACGGTCCGGTTTCCCCCAT
>JAIPER010000056.1 GCA_021737115.1 Desulfohalobiaceae bacterium | reverse complement strand
CCCACATGTCGTGATAGAGTCCGGTGACGTTGTAGCGGTGTTTGTCTCCGAAGTCGGACATGGGCAGACGGCCGTCCTCCCGGGGGAGATAGGGATGAAAATCAACCCCTTCCGGCACGGCGGTGCGCAGCCGCTTGACCACCTGAACCTCCCCCTCTGCGGGGATAGTCACTTTTTCCCGCATGTGGCCGCACATTTCGTCCAAAAGGAGAATGACCGGCGTCCGGTAGGTCTCGGCCAGATTAAAGGCCTCCACCGTGATCTGAAACAGGTCCTGGTGATTGGAGGCGGTCAGGGCAATGATGGCATGGTCCCCGTGCGTCCCCCAGCGGGCCTGGTTGACGTCTCCCTGGCTGCCGTGGGTGGGCAACCCGGTAGACGGACCTCCGCGCTGGACATTGGTGATCACGCAGGGGATTTCAGTCATAATGGCGTAGCCGAGGGCCTCCTGCATCAGGGAAAAGCCGGGGCCGCTGGTGGCGGTCATGACCTTGTGACCGGTCAGGGAAGCCCCGGTGATAGCGCACAAGGATGATATCTCGTCTTCCATCTGGAGAAATTTTCCCCCCATGCCCGGCAGCCTGACGGCCATGTGCTCCGCTATTTCCGAGGAGGGGGTGATCGGGTAGCCCGCAAAAAAGTCCAGCCCGGCGTAGAGGGCGGCCTCGACACAGACCTCGTTTCCCTGGATAAATTTGATTTCAGAGCTCATGATGCTTCCTGTTCTTCCTCTTCTTCCTGTTCTTCCGGGATGACGGTGATGGCCAGATCGGGACACAGCCGTTCGCAGAAACCGCAGACGATGCAGTCATTAGGCCTGACAGGACTGGATTTGTCGTCTTTGTCAATTTCCAGAACGTCCTTGGGGCAGAAATATACACAGATGCCGCACCCTTTGCACCAATTCCGATTGACCCGGAGTTCTTTTAATTTTTTTTGCTTTTTCATGGGGAATCGCTAGGTTATATGTTCAGATATTTGCATAAGTCAGTTGCGGGGTTCTGTCAAAGTTTCTCTTAGGCGCTGGATGTGTTTCTCATTTTCCTGGTAGGCAAGGCGGGCCTCTTCCAGGGAGACTGTCTGGAAGCGGATCTCTTGCCCGGGCAGGGCCTGGGCCAGGCGGGACAGATCCGGGGAGATGACCGTGGCGATCTTGGTGTAGCCGCCCACGGTCTGTTCCACCAAAAGGATGATCGGCTGTCCGTCTGCCGGGACCTGAACATTGCCGGGCAGGCTGGGTTCGGAGACGATGCTCTGTTCGGCCTCGGGATCGCGCCGGATAATTGGCCCTTCCAGTCGGTAGCCCATGCGGTCGGCCCGGGCGCTGATCCTATAGGGCGAACCGAGAAAGGTCTCCAGTCCCCGGGAGAAGAGATGGTCCTGGGGGCCTGCAACGACCCTGAGCAGGAGGTCGTCCTGTTTTGCGGCCGGGATCAATTCGGAGGGCAGGGCCTGTTCGTTCGAAAGCAGAGGACCGCCAACCGCCGGGAGGAAGTCTCCCTTTCTCAGGCTTCGGCCCTGAATACCGCCGAAGCCGCCGGTTACACAGGTGGACCGGCTGCCCATGACCAGGGGGACGTCGAAGCCCCCTGACACGGCCAGATAGGTGCGGCATCCGCTTTTGACCTGTTTGAGCCGGAGAAAATCGCCCGGTTCGACCCGGAAGCTAGACCAGGCGGGAATGGTTTTGCTATTAAGTCTTATTTCCATGTCCGCCCCGGTGACGGCCAGATCCGCCTCCCGGAGAACGGCCAGAGTGGGGCCGATGACGGTGCATTCCAGCACGGCTGCGGATTCCGGATTGCCGAGCAGCACATTGGCCGACCTGGCGGCGAATTGGTCCACAGCCCCAGAGACCGGAACCCCGATATCCTGATATCCGTACCGGCCCAGGTCCTGTATCGTGGTGTAAGAACCTGGCTTGAGCACCAGGAGCAGGTCAGACATGGTCTCCCCCTTCTGTGAGCTGGAGGTATTCGTCCCTGGAGATCGGGGCGAACCTGAGGTTGTCGCCCGGCTTGTAAAACACCGGCTCCTCCTGTTCCGGGTCGAAGAGTCTCAAGGGGGTGCGGCCGATCAGCTGCCAGCCGCCGGGACTGCTCAGGGGATAGATCCCGGTCTGGCCGTTGGCGATGCCCACGGAGCCTTCCGGTACTGTTGTCCTGGGGGTTTCCCGTCTCGGGGTGTGCAGCCGCTTGTCCAGCCCGCCCAAAAAGGGAAAGCCCGGGGTGAAGCCCAGCATGTAGATCAGATACTCGGCCTGGCTGTGCAGCCGGACTGTCTCCTCCTGGCTCAGGGCGTTGCGTTCGGCTACCACGGAGAGATCCGGGCCGAACTCGTGCCCGTAACAGACAGGAATGGTAACGGTCCTGGCCGGGGGCGGGGAGATCGAATCCAGACGGTCCTCCAGGGAGCGGAGGTGGCCTTCGAGGCTTGGAGGGTCGCTTTGCAGGGGATCGTAGATGAGCTGCAGCGAGCGGTAGGCCGGGACCACCTCGATCAGGCCGGGAGGGGGGTCGGTTCGGCAGAGCTGGGCCACGGTCCTGACCTTTCGGTTGAGCACCGGGTCGATGGAGTCGCCGTATTCCACCAGCAGACCCCGGTCCCCGACAGCCCGGAAACGCGGCTCGCTGTATATGGTGTTTTCCATATTCGTTCTCAGCCCAAGGTCCAGGGTCTACAGGAATTCCCGCAGGGGAGACACCTTCAGGCCAGCGCCCTGGAGTTCCCCACGGATCCGCTTGACCAGTTCCAGGGCGGTGGGGGTGTCGCCATGGACACAGAGGGTATGCACCTCCAGAGGGATTTTGCTGCCGTCCTCGGCCAGGACCTGGTTGTCCCTGGCCATGCTCAGGGCCCGCTCCGCGGCCTGGTCCGGGTCCTGGATCACGGATCCGGGGTTGCGTCTGGAAACCAGGGTCCCGTCTTTGGTGTAGGCCCGGTCCGGAAAGGCCTCATAGGCGACTTTCAGGCCGAACTCCCGACAGGCCCGAGTCATGTTCCGGTTCTTGGCTCCGGCCAGGGTCAGACAGATCAGGCTTGGATCCAGAGCGGCCACGGCTTCGGCCACAGTCCTGGCCAGGTCTTCATCTTCGAGCATGGACAGGTAGAGGCTGCCGTGGGGCTTGACGTGCTGCAGCCTGGTGTTGTGGGCCTGACAGAAGGCCTGGAGGGCTCCGATCTGGTAGATTACATAGTTCTTGACCTCTTCCAGGGAGCAGTCCAGATTGCGGCGACCGAAGCCGAGCAGGTCTGGAAATCCGGGATGGGCCCCGATCCCGACCATGTGCTCCCGGGCCATGAGCACGGTCTGCTCCATGACCAGAGGGTCGCCGGCGTGCCAGCCGCAGGCCACATTGGCTGAGGTGATCACTTTGATGACCTCCTCGTCCAGGCCGAGTTTGTATCGGCCGAAGCTCTCCCCCATATCGCAGTTCAAATCGATGGATTTCGTCACGTCAGATCTCCATGAGGTTGGATACGCCATACCGATCGGAAGAATAGATCAAGAAATAGTCCAATCAGGAACGGTCGTCAAGCTGAATCAGTCCCGGCCCCTAAAGATTCAAAGCAAATTGTCCGATGAAATGTTGACTTACTCGTCAGCCCTGCCTCTGGCAGGCCTGACATATAAGTATTTAATAAATTTAAGAATATGGTCAAGATGTTGTGTGATTGGGTGAAAGTTCATATTGTTGTCATTGAAAAATGGAGTCCGCCATGCCTGCCAGTGTTACCATTACCTGTCTCGAAGGACCCCTCAAGGGGCAGTCTTTTGAATACCGGGAACGCGCCAGCGTGCTCATCGGGCGTGCCGAGGACTGTGCCATCAGAATTCCGAATACGGATGCGACCAAGAAGATTTCCCGACATCACAGCCTCGTGGAGCTCAGCCCTCCACTGACACGCATTCGGGATTTCGGGAGCCTGAACGGCACGTACGTCAACTGTGAATGTATCGGGGCCAGGGATCCTTCACGGAAATCAGCCAAGGGGTCGCCGGATGCATCCCAACGTGATCTGGTCGACGGGGACAGCATCAGGGTGGGCACCTTGGTTTTTACCGTGTCCGTTTATGCCCCGGAATCCTGCGGTGAATGCGGAGAGGAGATCCCGGAAGCAGAGGAACAAGAGGCCAAAGAGGAAACGGGTCGCAATATCTGCACCCGGTGCCGGTCCGTGCAGGAGGAGAAGCAACGGCGCCAGGAGCGGGAGGTAAAAGAGCGAGAGGCCCGGCAGCAGGCGGAAAGAGCGAAACAGCAGGCGCCACAGGCACAGAAAGCCCGGGCAAAGGCCGTCCAGGCGAAGCCCTTGGGGAAGAACGGCCCCCAGCTCTCCCCCAAGCCCGGGGCTGTCGATCCCGAGGCCTTGATCAAGGCCATTTTGGAGCGAGCCAGACAGGGGGCGCCCGAGGTCCAAAACATCAAGGGCTACACCATCCTCAAGACCCTGGGCAAGGGAGGCATGGGGGCCGTCTACCTGGCCCGCAAGGAAGGCGGCGGCCCCGAGGTGGCCCTCAAGGTCATGCTCCCCCGGGTGGCGGCCAGCAAGGAGGCAGCGGTTCGTTTTCAGAGAGAGATGGCCAACGCGAAAGCCCTGCAGCATCCCAATATCGTGCAGACTTACGAAACCGGCTTTGACGGCAACATCTTCTATCTGACCATGGAGGTCTGCAACGGGGGCACGGTCCAGGATCTTTTGCAGCGAAACCAAGGCAAGCTTTCCTTTGATCAGTCCGTGGATATCATTCTTCAGGCCTGCGAGGGACTCGAGTACATGCACGAAGCGGATCTGCCGGAGGTCAAGCTGGTCAGCGGCCGCAGCGCAAACGGCAAGGGTCTGGTGCACCGCGACTTGAAGCCCGCTAACCTCTTTCTCCATGAGACCAGCGGCAGGCTGCAGGTCAAGATAGCTGATCTGGGACTGGCCAAGGCCTTTGATCAGGCCGGTTTATCCGGATTGACCATGACCGGTCAGGTCGCCGGTTCGCCCCCTTTCATGCCTCGTCAGCAAGTGGTGGATTATCTCTATGCCAAACCGGAAGTCGATGTCTGGGCTCTGGCCGCAACCTTTTATACGCTTTTGACCGGGAAGTCCCCGCGGGATTTCCCGCCCGGCAAGGATATCTGGCTGAACATCCTGCAGAGCGATCCGGTGCCCATTAGAAGGCGCGATCCGGCCATCCCGAAAAAACTGGCCAAGGTCATCGACCGGGCTCTGGTGGACAAGCCGCGCATCGGCATATCCTCCATCGCGGATTTCAGCCGGAAAGTGCGCCAGGCCTTGTGATGCGCTTCTTTGGATTGTCCCATGCCGGAAAGGTGCGGGAACACAACGAGGACGCCTGGGGCCTGACACGTCTGCAAACCGGGAGCAGCCTGGCCGTGGTCAGCGACGGGGTGGGGGGACGGGCCGGCGGCGAAGTGGCATCCAGGATCGTGGTCGAGCCCCTGCCGCAGCTGCTGGAGGCTTCCCTGGAGTCCAATCAGGATCTTGCCGGGCTGGAGGCGGCCGTCAAGAACAGCCTGACCCGACTGAGCCGCAGCCTGCTGGAGCAGTCCCGGGACATGGCCGGACTCAAGGGGCTCGCCGCCACCGTGGTCTGCGCCCTCCTATCCGGTGAGAGCCTGGTCCTCGGACACATGGGCGACAGTCGGGCCTACTTGTTTCGAGAGAATCATCTCCGTAAGCTCACCCAGGATCACACCGTAACCCAGATGCTCCTGGATCAGGGTGAGATCTCCGGGGCGGAAGCGGCCACTCATCCTGCCCGGGGGCGTTTGACCCAGGCCGTGGGCATGGAGCAGACCCCTCTGCCAGAGTTGGCCTCTTTTCCTTTGCAGCAAGGTGACCGTCTGCTCCTGTGCAGCGACGGGCTGCACGGCATGGTCGGCGACAAGATTATAAGCTGTGTGCTTGCAGATGGTCACGAAACCGAGAGAGCCTGCCGGGGTCTCATCGACGCCGCCCTGGAGGCCGGGGGCCGGGACAATGTGACGGCCCTGATCATCGATATCGAAAAGGAAACAGCAATCCTATGACAGAGAAGAAATGGATTCGGGCCGTCTGTCAGGAATGCGGGAGCAGGTTCAAGCCCCTGCCCCGGGAGTATGAAGGCAGGAAAGGGCGCTGCCCCCGCTGTAATAACCTGGTCATCCTGACTGATGCCAGGCGGGAGAAGATACGCTTGGCCTGCCCGGGCTGCGGCGTCGGCTTCAAACCGATATCCGGGAAGAAGCGCGGCCTCAGGACCCGCTGTCCCGCCTGCGAGTGCCTCTTCGTCATTGATGAGCCGTCCCTCCTGGTCGAAGCCGAACCTTCTCCGCCAGATCCCGAGGTCACGCAGATCGCCACCCAGGAAGACCGGGATGTGCTCACCGACCCAGAGGCCACCTATCCGGCCTCACCATTCCAGTCGAAGACAGATGACGCCGAGGAAACGGTTCTGGCGGATTCATCGCCCGGAGCAAAAGAGTCTGCCGGAGATCAGGATACAGAGACGGAAACTCAGGATTTGGCCCAACTAGACGCGGCTCTAGGATGGGTGGACGTACCCTTGGTCTGGACCCCCGGGGAGGTGATTCTGAACACCTACCGGGTGGAGGGGATCCTGGGACAGGGGGGCTTCGGCACGGTCTACAAGGTCCATCACCTGGAATGGGATCTCGACCTGGCCGTGAAGACCCCAAATCCCGAAGCCCTGGACGCGCACGGGGCCGAGATCTTCACCAGCGAGGCCGAGACCTGGTCCGGATTGGGGCTTCATCCGCATATCGTGTCCTGCCACTACGTCCGCAATCTGGGCGGCGTGCCCAGGGTCTTTGCCGAGTTCGTGGAGGGCGGCAGTCTGCAGGAGCTCATCGAGAAGGGAGAGGTCCGGGACACGGGCCGGATCCTCGACATCGCGATTCAGTTCGCCTGGGGTCTGGCTTACGCCCATGGGCAGGGACTGGTGCACAAGGACGTCAAGCCGGCCAACGTCATGCTGACCCTGGACGGCCGGGCCAAGGTCACGGATTTCGGTCTGACCCGGGCCAAAGGGAGGTTTGAGCCCGGAGAGGTGACAGCTGGTGGCGAGAGTACCGTGTTTGTTGACGGCAACGGCTGCACCCCGGCCTATGCCGCCCCGGAACAGCTCGCCGGTTCACCGGTTTCCCGGGCAGCAGACGCCTGGTCCTTCGGGGTCTCGCTTCTGGCCATATTCACCGGTGGCGCCCGCTGGCGGGTGGGTGCGGCCGCACCAGCCATTCTCGAAGAGCTGCCGACCGCAACAGACGAGACCAACAAGCCGGCCATGCCGGAATCCCTGGCCGCTCTGCTCAGGGAACTCTTCGCAGTGGAACCGGAGGCCAGGCCGCGGGATATGGACCGGGTGGCCGCCCGGCTCCTGGAGATCTACGAGGCGGAAACCGGCCTTAATTACCCCCGCCGTCCCCCGGTCCAGGATTCGGGCCGCAATGCTGACAGCCTGGTCAACCGGGGTCTGAGCCTGCTCGACCTGAACAGTCGCGATGAGGCCGCCGCGCTGTTCAGGCAGGCCCTGGCGCTCGAACCGCATCACCCCGAGGCCACGTACAACCTGGGCCTCGTGCGCTGGCGTGCCGGAGAGATATCGGATATGGACCTGGTCCACGATCTGGAGGAGCTGCGCTCCAGCCACACGGCTGCCTGGAACGACGAACTGGCCCTGGGTCTGGTGCACCTGGAACGCGGCGACCACGAGTCTGCCCTCACGGTGCTGGAGGCGATCGAGGACGAAGCGGGCCGGCAGAATCCCCGGGTGCAGACCGCCCTGACCACTGCACAAAGCTGCCTTGCCAAGAGCCGGCCCCGAACCGTGGACTGGGGCAACTGGATCCAAAAACGGAAGACTATTCATAAGCAAGTCGTGTTTAGCGGCGATACAAAACGGGTCATTCTTCCCTTTGAAAAGAAAGCCTTTGCTGAGGTGTTCGACACAGCCAGCGGCCAATGTCTCCAGCGGCTGGAAGGACACGAGAGCGATGTCCTGTCCGTGGCCTTGAACCAGGACGGCAGCCTGGCCTTGACGGGCGGGGCCGACATGCAGATCAAGGTTTGGGAAGTCGACTCCGGCCGATGTCTGATGAGCCTGGCCGGACACGAGAAAAGAAAGAGGGACAACCAAAACAATGGGGTGAACACCCTTTGTTTCGTGGATGCCGGCCATAAAATCCTCTCCGGCGGCGAGGACGCCACCATCCGGGAATGGGATGCGACCAGCGGCAAGTGCCTGCGGGTCCTTGAGAGTCGACACCGAATCCACTGCATGGATGTTCTGGACGAAAAAAACCTGCTGGCGACCGGGTCGATCCGGGAGATCAGTATTTGGGACCTGGTTTCCGGAAAATGTCTGCACATCTTATCTGCTGGGGCACACATCCTGTCCTTGCGTTTTTCACCGGATGGCCGGCATCTCCTGGCCGGCTGCAATTCAGGACTGCTGTTGCTCTTTGACCTCGAAGACGGCCGGAAATGCCTGGAGCGGGAAGCCGGACGTTGGCAGATCATGAGCCTGGCCTTCAACCGGGACGGCGCCCTGGCAGTCAGCGGCGGTAAACGATCCTTTGTCAAGCTCTGGGATCGGCCCACGGGCAGATGCCGGCGCACATTTTCCTTTCCTACTGTGGATGGTGGGCGGTCCGATGTTTATGGCATTTTCTGCAGCTCGGAGGACGCAGATGTCGTATACTCTTTGAGTCAGTTCGCCGGAATCGTCAGTTTGACACGACACCCCTATCTGCCGCGTCCCGCACCCTGGCTGTTGTGCCAGATAACCGCCAGCGAGGCGGTGAGCCGGGCCCGACAGGAGTATGAGGCCTGTCTACGCAAGGCGGATCAGGCTTTGCAAAATCTAGACTACGCCGCCTCGCTCGGGTCTCTGGAGCGGGCCCGGCAGCAGCCTGGACACGCCAGGGCCCCCCGGGGGCTGGCCCTGGCCGGGTCCCTGGCCATGCGCCTGCCCCGCCGCACTCTGGCCGGAGGCTGGCAGAGCCTGCACATCGAGGCTCACGGCACGTGGATCAAAGCTCTTGCCATAGCTCCCGACGGATCCAGCCTCCTCAGCGGTTCGCAATACAAATCTCATGCGAATGATTCGATCTTGAAGCAGTGGGATCCTCATAGCGGGGAATGCGTCCGGGACTTTCCCGACACAAAGAAAATCGGAAATGCCGCCCACATCCTCTTCAGTCCGGATGGAAGGCAATTCATCGTGTACTGCTTGAGCCGCCGTCTCTATTTTATCGAAACAGAGAGCGGCAAGCTGGTGGACGAGCTGGACACGAAAGACCCACTTTACAATCTGGCTATGTCTGCCGACGGTCGGTTGCTGTATGGAGGTTGTAAGGACAACGAAGATGGGAATCATCATATTCGGGTCTGGGATGTCGCCAGCCGAATGGTCCTGCTCTCCCGTCCTCTCTCCGGTCGGCTTATCTGGGGCCTGGGAGCAAGCCCTGACTGCCTGTACCTGGCAGCTTCCGACGATTCGGGCAAACTCATCGTCCAGGACCTGACAGGCCGTCTGGAAACACTCGAACACGCATCACTGAAACCCCGTCCGGAGACCAAGCTTTTCTTCTCGCCTGCCGCTGAGGCGCTGCTCTATGCCGGAGGGGGAAGCACGGCCCGGATCGATCTCACAACCGGCAGCCTCGAGTCGTCGCCGACAGGACCCATTTCTTCCAGGCCGATTGATCAGCCCCACGCGGCAGTCACGCCAGATGGCCACACCATGCTGGTGACCGGCAGAACCGAGGTCACGGCCTGGGACATGCGCAGCATGTCCCTGCTGCGGACCTTCGAAGGCCATCAGGAACGGATCACGGCCCTGGCCCTGGACCCGACCGGCCGCTGGTTCGCCTCGGGCGATGAAAGCGGCCGGATCCGGATCTGGACCCTGGACTGGGAACTGGAAGAGAAGTCCCCGGCGGACTGGGACGATGCCGCAGAGCCCTATCTGCGGCATTTTCTCACCAGCCAGCGCCCCCGGGCCGGCACCCTGCCTCAGGACCGGGAGCCGACAGAGACTGAACGGCGAGCTTTATGCGCACCCACCGGCAGACCCACCTGGAGCGAAGAGGATTTCCACGGCCTGCTCTTCGAACTCCAGTGCGCCGGACTGGGCTGGATCAGGCCCGAAGGCCTGCGCCGTAAGCTGCAAAACATGGTTGATAAGGGCGATTGGACCACGTCCTGAACACGCGAAGGGGGCCTGTCACGTGAACAACACTGTATCCTTGGAGCTGACCAGGGCTCTGGCCGAAAAGGAGGCCGCGGCAGCGGGGTTTTCGGAGATGGAACCGGAGCATCTGATCCTGGGGGTCCTCAAGTTCGCGGAGCTGCCCGACTCGTTGCTCCGCATGCTGGCGCCCGGTTTGGATGAAACCGCCCGCTTCCAGGAGGAGCAAAAACAGATTCAGGAGTACCTCGGGCGGAACAGGCAGGATTCGAAGACCTTGCGGCGCCGCTTGCGAAAGGCCCTGGGCAGGCCCCGGGCGCCTCGGCGGGACGACAGGCTCCGGCCCTCGGCCGCGGCCTTCGAGCTGCTGCAACAGTGCCACCGCGAGGCCCAGGCCCGGGGGAAACAGCGGCCCGGCGCCCTCGATCTGTTGCTGACAACCTGGTCTGATCCGCCGACACCACTTTTGAGGGAGCACCTGGCGACCGGGCAGCCCCTCCCCCGCGACCCTCGGCAGACCGGAAAGGCTGCGAGCGGCAAAGGACCCGTTAGCTCCCCGGATCCGCTGGATCTGGCCGAATTCACGACCAGGCTCAAGGAGTTGCGAAACAGGCTCCTGAACACGATTCTGGGGCAGAACCACGCCATCCACGCCTTCGTGGACGGGCTCTTCAACGCCGAAGCCCTGGCCGGGGCCGACCCGAATCGAAAACGGCCCAAGGGACTGTTCGTGTTCGCCGGCCCCCCGGGGGTGGGCAAGACCTTCCTGGCCGAAACCGGGGCCGATATCCTGGGAAAGCCTTTTTTGCGCCTGGACATGTCCGGATATGGCGACGAGATGGGGGTCAAGCAGCTCGTCGGGGCCCAGCGCAGCTACCAGGCCGCCAAGCCGGGCAAGCTGACCGCTTTTGTCCGGGATAATCCTGGGTCCATCCTCCTCTTCGACGAGATCGAGAAGGCCGGCCTCGATGTGATCCATCTCTTTTTGCAGCTGCTGGACAACGGCAGCCTGGAGGACAAGTTCAGCGAAGAGAACGTAATCTTCCGTGACACCATAGTCATCTTCACTACCAATGCCGGCAAGTCGTTATACGAGGATAAACCAGCGGCCGGGGCGGTCCTGCACCGCCGGACCATCCTCTCGGCCCTGGAGCAGGAAGTGGATCCCCGCACCCGCAAACCCTTCTTCCCCCAGGCCATCTGCTCCCGGATGGCCACCGGCTATCCGGTCATGTTCAACCATCTCGGGGTCTCCGAACTGGTGGCCATCGCGGCCCAGGAGATGGAGCACGTGGGCGGGCTTTTCGAACAGGCTCACGGCAAGAGCTTTGCGGTCGATCCGGCCGTGCCCCTGTGCCTGGTCCTGCGCGAGGGGGCGGGCAGCGATGCCCGCACAGTCCGCTCCCAGGCGGAAATCTTCTGCAAGAGCGAATTCTTCAACCTGCTGCGGCACATGTCGGCCGAGAGCCTGCAGGAGCATCTGAAAACGGCCGGTAGGGTGAGCTTTTCCCTCGGCCTTGAGGAGCAAACCAGTCTGGAGCCCGCCATCGAACAGCTCCTCTGCCCGGAAGGGACCCCCAGAGTCTTGCTGGCGGGCCGGTCAGGCCTGGCGGACGGGCTGACCGGCCTGGAAACCGTGCAAACGGTTCCGGTCACGGATCCGGACACGGTGAAGACCGTGCTGGCCACCGGGAATTTCGATCTGGTGCTCATCGACCCCTGGTTGGATGCCGCAGGCAGCGGGGATGGCAGCCGGGACCCGGGCGCAACCGTGGCCTGTTTCGAGAAGGCGCCCATCGGAGCCAGCTCCCTTGAGCGGGGCATGAGTCTCCTGAGAGGGGTGCGGGAATCCCCTGATGCACCCGAGATCTGGCTCCTCAACCTGCTTGTCCCTGGGTCTCGTCAGGGGAGCATTGACGATGAACTCATGATCAGCGCCGCCCGCTATGGGGCCAGGGGCAGACTCGATCTGCGTCTGGAGGCAGCAGGACCCGATACCGGGGACGATCCGCAGGTGGTTGATCCCGAGGCCCTGAGGGATTTCGAGGGCAGGCTTCTGGAGACCGTGCAGCGGGTTCGCAGGGAACAGGCCGTAGCCGAGCTGGGCGGACAAGGGAAGGTCCTGACTTTCGACACCTCGCCGGCGGTTCACGAGCAGGGAATGGAGCTGGCCATACGGCTGCGGGGACTGCGTCTCGTCGAGGCTCCGGCCGCGGATGACGCAGCCGGGCTTCTCAGCGAGGCCGAACGGCCGTCTACGGGATTCGACGATGTCTTCGGCGCCGATCAGGCCAAGGCGGAGCTCGGGCATATCGCGGACTGGCTTCAAGAGCCCAGGAAGTTCGCCGGGCTGGGGCTCAAGCCCCCCAAAGGGGTTCTGCTCCATGGCCCGCCTGGCACCGGCAAGACCATGCTGGCCCGGGCTCTGGCCGGGGAGAGCAAGGTCGCCTTTCTGGTGGAGTCGGCCACCAGCTTTGTGACCAAGTACGTGGGCAGCGGCCCGGAGAACGTCCGGAACCTCTTTGCCAGGGGACGCCGCTACGCCCCGAGCATCATCTTCATCGACGAGATCGACGCCGTGGGTAAAAAGCGGGAAGGAACACAGTTTAACCGGCACCAGGAAGAAACCTTGAACTCCATCCTCACGGAAATGGACGGTTTCTCCTCCCCGGCCGCCCGACCGGTCATCGTCATTGCCGCCACCAACCTGGTGGACAAGCTGGATCCGGCCCTGGTCCGCCGCTTCGACCGTGAGGTGGAGGTGGACAAGCCGGACCGGGCCGGCCGCGAGGCCTTCCTGCACAAACGTCTTGCTCCGGGGACCCATTGCCGGGTCTCCGAGCCTGTCATCGGCCGCATCGCCGGCCAGTCAACAGGGCAGACCATCGCCGACCTGGAGCGCATGATCCGTCTGGCCGGGCGGCGGGCAGCACAAAAAGAGGGGATCATCAGCGACGACGTCCTGGAAGACGCCTTTGAAAGCGCTCGTATGGG
>JAIPER010000055.1 GCA_021737115.1 Desulfohalobiaceae bacterium | reverse complement strand
CCAGACGTACACGCCTGGAAGCGCAAACCGGATAAATGAGGATACACAGCCGAAGCCGGTAAACTTCAGAGCTATTTGCCGTTTTCTAAAATGTGTATGAAATTGTGGATAATTTTCTGGTAGATGATGACAATAGATAATAAACTCAGGGCAGTTATGTTTTTCAGGGTATTTTGTATCCTGTTCCTGATTGGTGCCGGATCATCTCTCTGGGCCGGTGAGCAGATCGTTCAGGTCGTGGTCCAGAGCGATCAAAACGGGACCGGTCAAGGTTCTAAGGCACCGGATATGCAAATGGTATTGGCCCGAGGGGTTTTGCAGGAGGCTGTAGAACTGCTGCCGGGAACCCTGTCTGCAGCCAGAAAGGAAGCGCTCTTGTCGGTTTTGTCCACCAGGGCTGACGAGTATGTTCTGAGTTATTCCCGGGGAAAAGCCGAAACAAGCCCCGGATTCACGTCGACGAGCTGGCGGATCGCGGTTAACGAAAAAGGGTTGAAGGAAGCACTCAAATCGTGGGGGATCTATTTTACGACTGGCGGTCCGTGGCCCTATGCCCTTGACCTGCGGACTCCTTCGCCGCAAAAGGATCGCCGGGCGGTGGACAGGTTGGAAATCCTGACCGGTGTGCAGTCTCAGGGAGCGGGAGGGCCCAGTCTGGTGCTCGATCGGATGACGGAACAGACAGAGGCCTGGAAAGGAAAGCTGGAAGCTGGAGACAGAAGCTGGTCCCGAAGCGGTTCAGACCTTGAAGAGGTCTGGCTTGGACTGTGGGCTGACTATTTCGGCCTGCAAGAGGTCCAGGCCAGAGTGCTTGACGATTTGATCCTTGAGGTCAAGGGCTGGAGTACCGTGACCGGGGTACAGGGGTTTGACCGTATTCTGTCCAAGAAGTCGGCCCTGGTCGAGCGGGCCGTCCTGAAGAAAAGCGACTTGCTGGTTACATCCGTGCAGGGGACCTGGTCGATACACACGCCGGACAGAAGGGCTCTCAAACGATTTTTGGACGATTACCTGTCCTCCAGGGGACTCGGCTATTCCATACGAGCTGCCGCAAAGGAGTAACCGGTTTCAGCTTTTGGTCTTGCTTTCAGATTTCTCGTCAGTTTCAGGCTCTTCTGTATCCTTTTGATCTTTTTGAGCCGAGATGTCTATTTCATCAGGTTCCTTGCTGGCTTTCTTGAAGTCTTTAATGGCTCGCCCCATTCCGGACCCGATTTCCGGAAGCTTGTTTGCGCCGAAAATGACCAGGACAATGACCAGGATGATGAGTAATTCAGGAATGCCGATTCCGCCGATCATAAGATAACCCCCTTGCGGTCTGTTGGTTCGCTGTTGCTATGAGTAAACTGATGTACACTTTTTATCCTGACAGTGCAATATTTGATTTTTGGGGTCTACAACAGGCCACCTCTCTGGTCGTTCAGGGCAATAACGAGTCAACCCTTTAGAAAAATTTGAATTATTCGGGGCAAGGTATTACCCATTGCGGAAAACAGGTTATGACTATACTATTTTTTCCATGGCTGCATGCGGAACTGGTTTTTCAAGAGCCTCCCCGGGGGGTGAAATTTTTCAACCCGGGTCTCAAGGAAGCCGGAGCGGATAAAAATGTCTGGCGTCCTGACAACCTCCCGCTGCCTGAGAACGAGGCCAGGCGTTATATCAGAGAGAGTCTAGGCTTTGGTGAACAATTTTCATCTCCTGCCGACCTGGCCTTTTTTGCCGGGGGAGGCCTGGAGGATTTTTATTCCCAGACGAGCGCTGCCATCCGCTCGGAATTTTCCGGGAAGATGGCTGCAGCCGACGGTGCTGCGCAGCCAAAAACCCGGGAACCCTTTCTCACGGGACAGATGATGCTGCTTTTGGCCTGGACTTTGGAGGAGAAGAACCTTGAATTGAAAAACCTCGGAGACAGGAACAGGAACCTGGGGCGGCAGTTCAGGACCAACCTTGGGCTGGATGAGGAAGAACGGCGGGATCCCATGGGGCTGCAGAACGCTTTGAACGGGCTGGAAAACGATTTTATGGCCTGGTCCAGGCTCCTCCCCTGGTTTCTGCTCTGGATGACCGATGCGGACTGCTTGTTTGTTCAAGACAGGATAATCCTTGACGAATGGCAGGAAGCGGGTCTTGCCTTCAGTCCCTTGGAGAAAGCAAAGATGCCCGGTTTGGGCTTTGATTCCGAAGAAATATCCGGTCTGAGCCTGCAAAAGACCGAAGCCTCGGGGCTGCAGTTGGCCCTTACGCCGGCCGGAAAGAATGACCGACCCTGGCTTACGAAGAAGTATTCGGTCATTTGTAGGCATGAAGAGGGAGAATGGGAGAGATGACAGTCCAAGGCGTGATTTTTGATTGCGACGGGGTCTTGATCGACTCCAGAAGGGCCAATGTCCGTTTTTACGGACTCATCCTGGAGCTGTTGGGACTTTCTCCCATGTCTTTAGAGGACGAAGACTATGTCCATTCCCATACAGTGCAGGAGTCCCTGGCTTATCTGGTTCCGGATGAGCTGTTGGATTCGGCAAAACGAGCCAGAAAGAACATTACCTATCAGGAGGTTATCGGCTTCATTTCCCTGGAGCCCGGAATCAGGGAGGTTCTTGACTGCCTTCGCCAGGCGGAAATTCCCTGTGCCGTCAACACCAACCGGACCGACACCATGGACATGATCCTGGAAGAGTTCGAGCTTGGGCCTTATTTTAATCCGGTGGTCACTTCCAGGGATGTGAGCCGACCCAAGCCGCATCCGGAAAGCCTGCACGTTATTTTGGACGCTTGGGGTTTGACTCCCGGGCAGGTTGTCTTTATCGGAGACTCCCTTGTGGACGAACAGGCGGCCAGAGGGGCGGGGACCCTGTTTTGGGCCTATAAGAATGAGAGCTTGTCGGCTGATCGCTATATCTTTGACCACCAGGAAATTATTGCAGAATTGAAGCTATACTTACGGTCGTCATAAATTGAGGTTTTGCCTGTTCGAAAATCCCGGCAGCTGAGGCTTGAAATTTCGGAGTCTTGCAATTTATTCCTCCCGTAAGTATCTATATTTTAAATAGTTACACAAGAATGGCTAAGCACCCTTGATCAGAGTAGATGAGTAAGAACGAAGCAGGCAGACTCGTTCAGAATGACAAGCAAAGGCAAATGCTCTATAGTGTCATTCTGAGTGAGTCCGCGAACGAAGAATCTCTCTGCCAAGGACTGGGGATATCTCAAATCATAAAATCGTAAATCCTAGCGGGGGGTTCATGTTTGTACTTGGAAATTTTTTGGAAGGAGTGGCTCTGGTCCTGAATGCGGCGCTTTCGTTATATTTCTGGATTATCATCATCTCCGCAGTTCTGTCCTGGGTCAATCCTGACCCGTATAACCCACTGGTACGGATCATATACTCCCTCACAGAACCGGTGCTCTATAAAATCAGAAGGACTTTGCCCTTTGTCTTCATAGGCGGGGTCGATCTCTCTCCCATCGTTGTCCTGTTCGCCATTCAGTTCCTCAAAGTATTTTTAGTCCAGTCCCTGTCCCAGGTGGCAATGGGTCTTGGATGACGACCGTATGAAACCCTTATTGACTGTCTTACAGGAGGAGTCTTATGGAGCAACATGAAATCGATATGATCAATAGGTACATGGAGACGGATGCTGAGTTGAAAAAACTCTGGGAAGAACACCTTGATTTTGAAAAGAAAATACAGGAGCTTGAAAGCAAACGCTATCTTACTCCCGTGGAGCAGTCCGAGATCAAAAGGTTGAAAAAAGACAAGCTGACCGGGAAGACAAAAATCCAGTATATACTGGATAAATATACGATGCAGGGGACATCCTGAGCTGCGGATGAAAGCCGGGGGCCGGACCATGTCCGGTCTTTTGCCGGATAGCCATGCCGCTGTGCTGGATATGGCAATGTTCGGGGTACGGGTTTTCGGGTTCTTGATCCAGGGGCCCCGAAATTCTGGCTGATGATGAGGAGCAAAAATGAAACTTACAGGTGCTCAGATTTTATTAGAATCCATGGTCAAAGAAGGAGTCGACAAGATCTTTGGGTATCCAGGCGGAGCGGTGCTGGATATTTACCATGCCCTGTCCGATTATCCGTTGCAGCATTTCCTGGTCAGACATGAGCAGGGGGCTGTGCACGCGGCTGACGGATTTGCCCGGGCCAGCGGCAGGACCGGGGTGGCTTTGGTGACCTCAGGGCCGGGGGCCACCAATGCAATCACCGGGATTGCCACGGCCTACATGGATTCCATACCTCTGGTGATTTTCACTGGACAGGTTCCGACCAAACTGATCGGCAACGATGCCTTCCAGGAGGTGGATATAGTCGGTATTTCCAGGTCGTGCACCAAGCACAACTATCTGGTCAAGGATGTCAAGGACCTGGCCAGGACCATTAAGGAGGCCTTTTACCTGGCCCGGTCAGGCCGTCCCGGTCCGGTGCTTGTCGATCTCCCCAAAGATGTGGTCGCAGCCAGGACCGAGTATTATTATCCGAAACAGGTCTCGATGCGCAGCTACAATCCCACCTACAAGGCTAACAAGCGGCAGATCCAAAAGGGTGTGACCCTGATCAAGAAGGCCAAACGGCCCTTGATTTTTACCGGGGGCGGGGTGATTGCCTCAGACGCTCATGCGGAGTTGACCAGGCTGGCCAGGCAGCTTGAGATACCGGTGACGAGTTCCATGATGGGGCTGGGTTCTTTTCCCGGAAATGACCCTCTGCATTTGGGCATGCTGGGCATGCACGGCACCTATGTGGCCAATATGGCCGTCAACTATACGGATCTGTTGATTGCGGTCGGTGTTCGCTTCGACGATCGGGTGACCGGCAAGCTCGAGACTTTTGCGCCTGAGGCCAAGATAATCCACATCGATATTGATCCGACTTCCATTCGCAAGAACGTTTCCGTGGACGTGCCCATTGTCTCGGACTGTAAAAGAGCCCTGGAAGCCATCAACGAAGAGTTTGCCCCCATCCTTTCCCAGGAGGACCTGCCCCGAAAGTTTGCCTCCTGGAGGGACAAGATCAGGGCCTGGGAAGAGTCCCACCCTCTGAGTTACGAGGATAACGGGGAAGTGATCAAACCGCAGATGGTCGTCGAGAAGCTCTATGAAATCACCAAAGGGGAAGCAATCATCGCGACCGAGGTCGGACAGAATCAAATGTGGGCGACTCAGCATTTCAAGTACCATAAACCGAGGACCCTGCTCACTTCCGGTGGTCTGGGGACAATGGGGTACGGCTTCCCCGCGGCCATCGGGGCCCAGGTGGCCTTTCCGGACAAACTGGTGATCGATATTGCCGGTGACGGCTCCATTCAGATGAACATCCAGGAGCTGACCACAGCCGTCTGCCATCGGTTGCCGGTCAAGATCATTATCCTGAACAACTGTTGTCTGGGCATGGTCAGGCAGTGGCAGGAACTCTTTTACGACAGGAACTATTCCTTCACCTGCCTGGAACAGATGCCCGATTTCGTGAAACTGGCCGAGGCCTTCGGTGCCGAGGGCTATAGAATTCAGGCCAAAGAAGAGATCGACCCCGTTCTTCGCCAGGCCTTGAGCTCCCCATACACTGCCGTCGTCGATGTCCTGGTCGAGCAGGGAGAGAATGTGTATCCCATGGTCCCGTCCGGAGCCGGGTTGAACGAGATGCTCTTGGTATGATGACGGTCGCTGCCTTTGTCGGAAAAGCATAATGGGATCGGTCTGGATCAGGAAAAAAAGGAGTGAGCTATGCGGCACACGTTGTCGGTTCTCGTTGAAAATGAGCCGGGGGTTCTCTCGAGAGTGGCGGGCCTGTTCAGTGGACGGGGGTTTAATATCGAGTCCCTGAATGTGGCCCCGACCCTGGAAGACGGGGTTTCCTTGATGACCATCGTCACGGACGGCGAAGAGTTGATCATCGAGCAGATCAAGAAGCAGCTGCGCAAGTTGATCACCGTGATCAAAGTGGTGGACATGAACGAGGTCAAGTATGTGGACCGGGAAATGATTTTGCTCAAGGTCAACGCCACGGAGCAGACCAGGGCCGAAGTCCTCAGAATAGTCGATATCTTCCGCTGCAAAGTCGTCGACGTCAGCCCCACGGAGTTGGCCCTGGAGGCCACGGGTGACCGGGGCAAAATCAAGGCCCTGACCAATCTTCTGGTGCGCTTCGGCATCAAGGAACTGGCCAGGACCGGTTCGGTAGCCATGCGCCGAAGCATGCAGATCGAGGACTGACCCGGGTTGCCTCCCCCGAAAGAAAGTTCCGCGGAGGCAAACCGGGTATGAAGTGTTTTATAAAAAATCTTTTCATGGGATAAAGGAGATTAATTGCTATGAGAGTGTTTTACGAACAGGATGCGGATCTGGGGCTGCTTCAGGACAAGACCGTGGCCGTCATTGGATATGGAAGCCAGGGACATGCCCAGGCTCAGAACCTTCGGGATTCCGGGATCAATGTCGTGGTCGGCCAACGCCCCGGGGGCAGGAATTACGAGCTGGCCAGGGAGCACGGCTTTGAGCCCCTCTCCGCTTCAGAGGCGGCCAAACAGGCCGATCTTATTCAGATCCTGGTCCCGGACCAGCATCAAGCCTCTATTTATGAGAATGATATTCTTCCCCATCTCAGTGCCAACAAGGCCTTGGTCTTCAGCCACGGCTTCAACATCCACTTCAATCAGATCGTGCCGCCCGAGGATGTGGACGTCTTCATGATCGCCCCCAAAGGTCCGGGACATCTGGTCAGGCGGGAATATGAACGGGGCGGCGGGGTTCCCTGTCTGGTGGCGGTCCAGCAGGACGCAAGCGGCGGGGCCATGGATCTGGCTCTGGCCTATGCCAAGGGAATCGGAGCGGCCCGGGCCGGTATCATCGAAACCAGTTTTGCCGAGGAGACGGAGACGGATCTCTTTGGCGAACAAACGGTCCTCTGCGGCGGGGTCAGCGCCTTGATCAAGGCCGGTTTCGAAGTCCTGGTCGAAGCCGGGTATCAGCCGGAAATAGCCTATTTTGAGTGCATGCATGAAATGAAGCTCATTGTCGATCTCTTTTATGAGGGCGGCTTCAAGCTGATGAACCATTCAGTGAGCGATACGGCTGAATACGGGGATTATGTCAGTGGCTCCAGGGTGGTCGACGCCCGGGTCAAAGAGAACATGAAGAAAATTCTGGACGAGGTCCAGAGCGGGGAATTCGCCAGAAACTGGATATTGGAAAACAAGGCCGGACTTGCCTCGTTCAAGGCCAGGCGCAGAAAGAACCACGAACATCAGATCGAGACGGTCGGCCATGAACTCCGGGCCATGATGCCCTGGCTGAAGAAGTAGCTTTCTTTGTCAACGGATCGGAATCAGGTCTGGCCATGGTCAAAGGAAGGATTCCCGGATCCGGCAACATCTATGCAAAAAAATAACAAGAAGAAGGTAGGGACGGGTTCCAGATACGGGCTCCTCATGGAGGAGGGGCTGATCGGAAAACAGGAGCTTGATACCCTGTTTCGCGAAGCAAAGACGGAAAAATTGAATCCGGATCGGGTCCTGCTGGAGAAGTACAAGATTTCAAAAGAAGACCTGGGAAGGTCTCTGGAGGCCTTCTATCAGGTGGAGTGCGTCTTTTTTGATCCGACTGTGGAGCCTCCCTTTGAGGTCTTTAACAAACACAGTCTGGATGCGGGGTTCTTGAAAAAATACAGCTGGACTCCCTTTATCTGGAAAGATCCGGTCATCGTCGTGCTCATCGACAATCCCTTCGACTTGAGCAAGGTGGATGAGATCCAGTTCATTCTGGGAACCGGTCGCATCGAGTTCAAGGTTGCCCTGAAACAGGATATAGAGGCCTATGTCGACCGGTTTTTCCAAGAGCTGTCCGGTGGTTTGGACCTGGATGAGTTTGACGGAGGGGTAGAAGACGATTTTCAGGATCAGAAAAGCGGAGAGGATATCGAGACGGTCAGCGAGCAGGACAGCGAAGTGGTCCGTCTGGTCAATGCCCTGCTGGTGGAGGCCTGGAAAAAGGGAGCCTCCGATATCCATATCGAACCGAACAGCCATTCCAAATACTGCGCGGTCAGGTTTCGGGTGGACGGCACCTGCCACGAATTCAGGAAGCTCAGGTTCAATCTCTCCAGGGTCATCGTTTCCCGCCTGAAGATCATGGCCCGCTTGGATATAGCGGAAAGGCGCCTCCCCCAGGACGGAAAGATCAAGTTGCGCCTGCCCGGGATAAACAGGACGGTTGAGTTTCGGATGGCCACCATGCCCACTATCGACGGCCAGGAGGACGTGGTCCTGCGTGTTTTGGCCTCAAGCAAGCCGCAGCCCCTGGAAGAACTCGGTCTGGCCGACGCCAGCCTGCAAAAGGCCCGGAACCTGATCTTCAAACCCTATGGCCTGGTCCTGGTGGTCGGGCCGACAGGTTCAGGCAAAACCACGACCCTGCATTCGGCCCTGCATTACTTAAATACCGGGGACAAAAAGATCTGGGCCGCGGAAGATCCGGTGGAGATCACCCAGGAGGGAGTCCGCCAGGTCCAGATCAATCCGAAAATCGGCTTGACCTTTGCCTCGGCCCTGCGGTCGTTTTTGCGGTCCGACCCGGATGTGATCATGATCGGTGAGATGAGAGACAAGGAAACGGCCCATATCGGGGTGGAGGCCTCTTTGACCGGCCATGTCGTCTTTTCCACCCTGCATACCAATTCCGCCCCGGAAACCGTGACCCGCCTCCTGGACATGGATCTGGATCCGTTTAATTTTGCCGATTCTCTGCTCTTTGTCCTGGCCCAGAGGCTGGTCAAGACCCTCTGTCCAAGCTGTAAAGAGCCCTATGTCCCGAAACAGGAAGAAATCGAGGAACTCAAAACCGAGTTTGGAGCAGGCTGGCAGGAGAGTTTCCCAAAGGGGTTTTTCGATAGCCCGGAGTTATACCGGGCCAAGGGCTGTCGGGCCTGCCTCGGGGGATACAAGGGCAGGACCGGGGTGCATGAGCTGATGGTCAATTCCCCGGCCCTGAAGAAGTTGATCAAGTTCAGCAAATCCACTGAAGACCTTCGAGAACGGGCCAAAGAGGATGGCATGCTCAGCTTGAAGCAGGATGGGATCCTCAAAGTCTTGAAGGGAATAACAGATATCCACCAGGTCAGGATGGTTTCCGGAGGCCAGGAATAATATCCTGTTCGAGCCTGCGGACCTTCAGACGCAGGCTCGAACGGGATATCAGACCAACTGGTCCAGCAGGGTTTTCTTGATGGACTGGATGTCGCCTGAGCCGTCCAGTTCGATGTACTTGGTCTTTCCCTGGGCGGCCAGGTCTTTGAAGAAGTAGGCGGCGGCCAGGGTTCCGGTTTCGGTGTCGTAGTAGATGTTGTGGCGTTTGTTGATGGCCTCTTCATCCTGGTCGTCGGCCCTGGTTTTTAAGTCTCCGCCGCAGACCCGGCACTTGTCCCCATCCGGCTTGATGGCCTCAATATAGATGTTGTTGGGATGGTTGGGATCGTTGACGCAGAGTCTCCGGCCCATGATTCTTTTCTTGGCGATTTCCCGGTCCAGGGAGATCTCGATGACGAAATCCAGATTCATGCCTTCTTCCTGCAGGGCCTCCCAGAGTTTTTTCGCCTGGACGATGTTCCTGGGAAAGCCGTCCAGGAGCCAGCCGTTTTTTCCTTTGTCTTTCAGGGTCTGAAGGACCATGGGGATGGTCACCTCGTCGGGGACCAGGTCGCCGCGGTCGATGTAGGCTTTGGCCTTTTGCCCCAGTTCCGTACCCTGACTGATATGCTCTCTGAAGATAGCCCCGGATTCGATATGGGCTGTGTTGTACCTGTCTTTGACCAGAGAGCCCTGGGTCCCTTTGCCGCTGCCGTTGGGGCCGAAAATGAGTATGTTCATAAATTCAGAAGACCTCCTTATGTGAAAAATTTCTCAAATTCTTATTCCAGTCCTGGCTGGTTGTCAATGATAAAAAAACAAAGTCTGCATCTATGATTTTAGGGTGTCCTTTATCCAGATCAGACCGGCCTGACGCCCCTGGTCCCTTGCCCGGCGATGGGAGTAGAAGAGCTCCGGCTGGGAATAGGTGCACAGATCCAGGCCAAAGACGTTCTTACGACGAAGTCCGGTCTTAAGCAGCTGATCCCGGGTCAACTGCCACAGATTGACAGTCCGTTGAAACGGATCGAAGTAGGGCAGGAACTCTTCGCCCCATTCCTGGTCAAAGTGGATGAATTCACTCTTGTGGGGGCTCAGGCTGGGGCCGCGGACTGCCAGAAGGTCTGCAGGGTCCAGTCCGAAGGATCGACAGAACCTCTCGATCCAGAGGCCCGGGGTGTTGGCCCGGTTGCCCCGCCAGCCCACATGCAGGGCGGCTATGAACCGGCCCGAGACATGGGCCACCAGGATCGGCTGACAGTCTGCGGTCCGGATGGCCAGGGCCTGACCTGACTCTGCAGTGGCCAGCGCGTCGGCCTCTGTCTGTTCACAATTGTCCTCAGCCGTGCAAAAGACCATGGTCCGACCGTGGACTTGGCAGACGGTTCGCCAGGCCTTGAAGCCGGACTCCTTCTGCAGACGGCGCATTCCTCTTGAAAAAGAGGTCTCTCCCTGGCTGCTCGCATACCCGTTGGCAGGCAAATGAAAAGAGGCCTGTCTGGTGGTGAACAGGCAGCCGATCCCGGGGAGTCCGGGAAAGGTGAAGGGGATGCTTCGGCAGTTGATCATGGATTGACTTCCGGTTTGCGGTTTCAGTGGGAAATGCAGGTTGCTTGCCTGTCTGCCTGGGGACGTGCAGGACAAAGTACTTTTTATGCCAACTTATGGTATAAATCGAATCGCTCCAAGGGTGGAAGACGGTAGGGGTCTTCGCAAATGAATTGGGGAGCATACCAAAAGCGATCTGCCTGTTCCATATCAAGCTCAAAGCCGACCTCTTTGCTCACCAAAGTGAAAAGGTTGTAGGTCAAAGCCCTGCCAGTAGATTCACTCCAGATTCTCTCAATTTTCGAGCACTTGATCCGGATAGAATGAATTTGATTTTTTTCTGTTCATAGTCAGCCCCGCCTCTGGCCGCAGACGCCCAGTTTGATCAAAAAAGAAACTTTGAGTCATCCCCCTCCGTCATTCCGGCGAAGGCCGGAATCCAGTCTCAAAATGTAAGAACTGGACCCCGGCCTCCGCCGGGGTGACGGACAAAGAAAAATCAAGTTTCATATGAGCATTTTTTCCGTAAATATGCTGACAAGTCAATCGTTTTTGTCCGTCGAGTACTTCAAGGCAAGGATAAAGATAATCAAGATTTTGAAAATCCCTTCTCCATCAAGCATTGGTCAATCACCCTGTAAGTCTCTACAATCACTAGAGCAGAGTGCTCTTTTGTATGCATCCATTCTTCAAAGGACGTTCACCAGCTATCAGAAGACGAAGGGCATCTGGTCAGAACAATCGCCGTTTCTTTGATCAAAGCCAAATTCCAGATCTCCAGTACCAATCAGGTCATGCGGAAACCATTTTCTTGCATTATTTGCAGGGGAAAAACATCATTCATAGCCAAAGCGGGCTTCGCCCGCAACCCAAATTGAATAGAACATGAAATTCCAAATCCCAAGCACCAAATCACAAATAAATTTCAAATGACAAATTCCAAACACAGAATAAGCAACAAGCACGTTCGGCTTGCTCTGTTCTTGTTTTGCCTTTTTTGGAATTTGAGTATTGGAATTTATTTGTTATTTGGGATTTGATATTTGTGATTTGCTTCAAGATCGTGATGGCTTAGGTTAACAGAATTTCATGTTTTTCATGGCACAGAATTACGCGTATAGCGCATAGGCTTCGTCTACATTGGGAACGAGTTGTCTCTCTGATGGAAACAAATGGCCGATTAAATCCCTGGCAAGGGTTTGGTCCATAGAGGATTTATTCACTGCATATCCTTATTCTTCGACAAAATCATCAGACTGATGCGGAGAACTTGGACAACTCGGAATATATGGAGATTCTCCTTGATGGCAAATCCAATCTCGAAGAACTTTTTGCCGACCTGGATCAGGAATTCAGATTAGCCAACAAAAAAAAATCAAAGAATAGTGACCGAATCATACCGGGTTTTCGCTCCGTCTTGAAACTCCAAAACTTGCCTGAGCGTTTTATCAAGTTGTTTGAGAAGAGAAAATTGTTAACTGAATCCAACTGAATTTTGTGGCAATAGAAAAATTCTTTGGATTTATTCCAGATAACCAGCTCAAATTCTTTGTCTTAACAATCCAAAATCCAAAATCCAAATTCTAAAATTCTATAAGAAGGACTGACCCATGAGGTGCACGAAAGTTTTCCGAGAATGAGGGGTATTTACAAAGCAGAGCGTTTGCCAAAGTTTATAGAAGTCGCTATGATGAAGCCTTGCATCCGTGCTCTTCGAGTTCATAGAACCACAGTCATGATGGGTACTTGTAAAATATGTAGCTGAAAAATAGGATCATGCATGCCTCATATCAGTGACGCGAAAATGGAGCGTTACCGTGAAACAGCCAGACAGCGAAAAGCACTGACCGAACAAAGGCGCTTGCAACGACTCGATTTTGCCTGGGAGATCGCAAGGCGGGCTGCTCATATTTTGTATCAACAGTTGGATTGCGAGCAGGTTGTTGCCTTTGGTTCGATCATGCACCCGGATCTATTTCATACTCACTCCGATGTTGACCTTGCTGTTAGGGGTATTGCAGAAAGGGATTACTTGAAGGCAGTTGCGATGGTGACCAGCTTGAGCAGCGAACTTTTGATTGATTTGATCCGGATAGAAGAGATCTCAGGATCTTTGCTCCAAGTTATAAAAAGAGAGGGGCGAGTACTATGAAAGGGGGTACATACAGTGCATTGGCTGGTCGTATTCAGCAACTACTTTTGGATATTGAAAGGATCGTTCAACGAATAGAACTTCTGTATAATAGAGCACAATCCAGCGGCGATACCGGCTATTTTGACGGGGTAGCTCTGAATCTACACAGTTTCTATTCAGGCATTGAAGCTGGATTCGAAGATATCGGCCGGACAGTTGATCTGGCTTTGCCAGCAGGCCCTAACTGGCATCAGGAATTATTGCAGCAGATGTCTGCAGAACTCACCGACCTGCGTCCTGCTGTTATTCAATATGAAACCCGCCTCTGCCTTGATGAATATCGCGCTTTCCGTCACTTAGTACGAAATGTTTACACTTTCAATCTAAAACCTTCCAGGTTGGAAGAACTGGCAAAAGAAGTGCAGCAGTGTTTTCGGCTTGTCTCCAAAGATTTGTCAGACTTTATTCATTTCCTGCATAAGTTAGAGACGGAATAAAT
>JAIPER010000054.1 GCA_021737115.1 Desulfohalobiaceae bacterium | reverse complement strand
GCCCAATCCGGTGCCTTCTCCGCGCTGCTTGGTGGTATAATACGGTTCGAAGATCTTCTCCTGCTGTTCCTTGGGAATGCCGGTTCCGGTATCCCTGACCGAGAGTCTGGCATACGGTCCGGGAATAAGATCCGGATGGGCGGCCCCGAGCTGGTCATCAAAAACGATGCGGTCCAGCCAGACCTCCACCTCGCCGCTCTGCTCCGGCATGGCCTGTTTGGCGTTGGTGGCCAGGTTGACGATGACCTGGTGGAGCTGGGTGGGATCGGCCACCACCATCAGCTGCTCCTGGCAGACCCGCTCCCGCAGGCTGATGGAGCTCGGGATCGTGGAGCGCAGCATCTTCATGGCTTCCTTGACCAGGGAATTGAGGGGAACCGGCCGCATCTCCTGGTTGTCCGGCCGGCTGATGGACAGAATCTGCCCCACAAGTTCCCTGGCCCGGTTGCCCGCAAAGAGCACTTCGGACAGGTTCTGATGCAGCAGGGTCCCTTTCTGCACTTCGGTCAAGGCCAGATCGGTGTATCCAATGACTGCGGACAGAATATTGTTGAAATCATGGGCAATCCCTCCGGCCAGGGTGCCCACGGCTTCCATCTTCTGGGCCTGGCGCAGCTGGTTTTCAAGCTGGGCCCGCTGGGCCTCATGCCGGCGCTCTTCGGTGACATCCCGGGCAAAGAGGGCCAGCTGCACAACGTCCTGCTGATCATTGAAAACCGGGTAGACCCGATGGGATAGGATCACACCCTCGCGCTCGTCCTCAAAACTGACCGGCCGCCCCGTCTGAATCACTTCCCGTCCTTTTGACCGGCGCTGCTCGGCGATCTCCGCAGGGAGATACTCCAGAATACAGGTATTCAAGCACTCCTCCGAGGAACACCCCAGTCTGCGGGCGGCCTCGATGTTGATGGCCTGGATGCGGAACTCGGCATCCATGAGAACTGCAGCATCCGAAGGGGCGTTCAACAGGGCCTTAACCTGTTCTTCCCTCTGCTTGAGGGAGGCGGTTTTCTCCCGGACCAGGGCATCCAGTTCCTCATTCTGCCGGCGCAGAGCCAGCTCTGCCTTGCGGATGCGCAGAGCGGTTTTGACCTGGGCCGCCAGCACATTTTCATCCACGGGCTTGGACAGATAGGCGTCGGCCCCGACCTCCAGGCCCCGGACCAAATCCCTGGACTCGGTCTTCAAGGCCGTGAGCATGATCACCGGAATGGGTCCGGTCCGCTCCTCGGCTTTTAAGCGCTCGCAGACCTCAAAACCGTCCATCTCCGGCATTTTGATATCCAGCAGGATGGCATCCGGCTGCTTGCTCCGGGCCAGGTCCAGGCCCTTTGGCCCGGAATCCGCGGTAAAAACTTCGCACTCCGGAATCATCGCCCGCAGGAGCGCGGACAGAGCCACCAGATTATCGGGTTTGTCATCAATGGCCAGAATTTTGGGCACGTCACACTCCCTTCTTTCTAATTATCTCGATCACCTTTTCCGGATCAATGGGCTTGGCCAGGTAATCATCGCAACCGGCCTCGAGAAACTGCTCCCGATCCCCCTTCATGGCCTGGGCGGTCATGGCGATAATCGGTATCCGGGCGGTAGCCGGATCCGTTTTCAAGGCCGCGAGCACCTCCAGGCCGTCCATGCCGGGCAGGGCCATGTCCAGAAGGATGAGATCAGGGGCCTCGGCCCTGGCCAGAGCCAGTCCGTCTTCGCCATTTTCCGCCTCGACAAGCGCATAGCTGTTCTTGAGAATCGCCCTGATGGTGGTCAGGTTGTCGGAATTGTCCTCGACCATAAGGATGCGGCCGGGCTTGCGTCCGGCTGAAAGGGAGGCGCTGGAAACCGCTGCGTTTTCAGAAGCAGGGGGCTGTTCGTCGCCGCATTCAGGAGGCGCACCCGTCGCCCTGCCTTGAGGCTGAACCGCAGCGCTTTCTGTCGGATCTTCCCTCTGAACCGGAGCTCCGGTCCGGAGCATGGCGGCCACGGCCCTGATCAGTTGGTCCTTGTCCACATCGCCCTTTTGAATGAGCTGCTGGATATGATTGGACTCCAGCCGGCTCAATTCCTCCTGGGTCAGATCCTTGGCCGTCAGGACCAGAACAGGAATATGCGCGGTGGACGTATCGCTCCGAATGGCCTGCAGTACGCCGAAACCGTCCACCTCCGGCATCATCAGATCGAGCACCATCCCGTCCGGATGCCTATTCGTCAAAAAGTCAAGGGCCTCCTGACCACCCTGGACCACAAAAATCTCATACCCTTCCTGCTCCAGGATCGAGCGGACCTGCATCCTGGCCGCGGCATTGTCTTCCACCACCAGAATCGAGCGCGACCCTTCAGACCGAGCGGCCGCCCGGTGCTGTTTCCCTGCTTCTCCATTCTCTGTCTTTTCCCGAAAATGGACCGGCAGCTTCAGGGTAAACACAGAACCCTGTCCGGGTCGGCTGTCCGCTGTCAGGCTGCCGCCGAGCATCCGGGCCGTTCTGGAGGCAATGGCCAGACCGAGTCCAGTCCCGTCGAATTTTCTGGAAGAGGAGCCGTCCACCTGCCGGAACTCATCAAAAATAAAGGGCAGCTGATCCGGCTCCATCCCAATCCCTGTGTCTTGAACCACGATTTCCATTTCTCTGGGATTCATGCGCAGGCTCACCGTGACCGTGCCCTGCTCGGTGAATTTCACGGCATTACCGATCAGGTTCTGCAGAATTTGATGCAGCCGGCCTTCATCGTTTTGGATCTCCAATCCATGTTCGGGCAATTCCCGGTGCAGAACAATGCCTTTTTCCGCTGCCAGAGGTTCGAGGCGTTCACAAATCGCTTCAATTAGCAGGATCGGATCGAACCATTTGGGCCGGAGCTCCATCCGTCCGGCCTCGATCTTGGACAGGTCCAGGATGTCATTGATCAACTCCAGAAGATTCTGGCCGTTGCGCTGGATGATGTCCAGATACTCACCCTCCTCCGGCGTCAGCTTGTCTTCGGCCTGCAGCTTCAAGACCCGGGCCAGGGCCATGACTGAATTGAGCGGGGTGCGCAGCTCATGGCTCATGTTGGAGAGAAATTCACTTTTCATGCGGTCCGCTGACTCGACCTGCTTTTTCTGGGTTTCCAGTTCCAGGTTCTGCTGCTCCAGTTCGGTCGACTGCTGCCTGAGCTCTTCGGACTGGGTCTGAAGCTCCTCGGACTGGGCCTGGAGTTCCTGATTCCGGTTTTTCAGGCTTTGCGCCAGTTGCCTGGTCTCTTCCGCGGCCGTTTGATTGGCCAGCCCCATATTCATGACGAAGCCGAGATCCTGAAGCAGGTCCAGGCTGGTTTTCGCAAACCCGTTCAGGGCGGCCAGACAGACCACCGCCTCCACCCGGTCCTTGACCAGCAGAGGAAAGGCGACCAGCTCCTTAGGCTGCACCTCCCCGACAAAGGTCTTGAAGAGAAAGGCCGAATCATCCGGAAGCGGGCTGAGATGAACCAGAGTCCGGTCTTTCAGAACCCGGCCCAGTTGGCCTTCAAAGCCCTCGGCAGAAAACGGAGCCAGGGCCTCAGCCTGAACACCCAGGAAAGCCGCCGCTTCAAAATAATTGTTTTCCTGGTTGAAGTGATAGAGAACGCCCAGGTGGGCATCCGTGACCTCCATGAGTTTTTCCAGCAGGGTGCTTTGAAACTGCTGCAAGCGCTTCGCGGCAATCATGGCCTGAGTCAGACGGCCCGCGTTGTTCCGGATTGTAAGCTGGGATTGGACCGATTCGGCCATGGTATTGAAGGAGCGGGCCAGAGCCCCCAGATCATCCTCTGTCCGCAAGGGATTTCGTACTTCCAGGTCCCCGGCCCCGAACTTCCTGGCCACCCGGGCCATCTCCTGAATCGGCCGACCGATGGTTTGAGCCAGGCCGATTGCCAGGAAAACCACAAGGATACACGCCACAATCAGCAGCAGAGCGATATCCTGGAACATATCCCGGATCGGGCCATAGATCTCCCGGAGATCCTCCTTGGCCACAAAGCCCCAGCCGGTCCTGGGGATGGAGGTATAGGCCGCCAGGACCTCCGCGCCCCGGTAGTCCCTGGCCTCAATGATCCCGGCCCCCCCTCGGGCCGCGAGTTGAGCCGGACGGGCTTCGATCTGAAGTTGCAGCGGGGCGTGCTCCCGCCGCCGCAGCTCGCTCAGAGCCACCCCCTGTTCGTTGACCAGCAGGGTCTCGCCGCTTTGCCCCAGGCCAGTCCGGTCCAGAAGCAGTTGATACAAAGAACGCCGCAAGTCCACCCAGACCGCCAGAATGCCCACGGTGTGCCTTTGGTGGACCCGGCACAGAACCGGTACGGCAAAGGCCATGGACGGCTCTCCAAAGCGTCTGGAATAAAAAATGTCCTGGATATACAATTTTCCGGTTTCGAGAGGTTTCTGAAAATAGGGTTCTTCGGAGACATCGGCACCCTGGGTAGACTGGTCTGTGGAGACCAGGACCCGCCCGGTTTGGGGATGGACGATCATCAATTCCCGGTAGGCGCTGTAGTGGTCCAGATAGCGCTGCATGAGGGTCCGGACAATGCCCAAAACCCGGTCTTTGGACATGTCGCCCTGTTCCGGCTTGATCACCTGTTCCAGATCCCGAATCTCCAGATCTTCGGAAATGGTCAAGACATCCCCGACACGTTCCTCAAGCCACTGCTCGAGCTGTTTGACCTTGAGCTCCCGGATCGCGGTGAGCTTATTGGTTTCATGCTTCTTGATGGCCGCGATGCGCTGTTTGGAAATCAAGGCGCTCACCGCCAGCAGGGGGATCAAAGCCACCACCAGAAACCAGAAAATCAAGCGGCTGCGGACCGATTTGAACTGCCTTCCAATGCTCACATTCACCTCTTGCGATAGATTCGGCAACTGTCGGTGTGCCGGACAAAACGATCCTCATATTCCAGGGGAGGCGCCTCGGACTCGCCCAGGACCAGCCAGCCGCCGGAAGCCAAGGCTTTATACAGCTTGGCAAAGACCCGCTGCTGCTGTTCAGCCTGGAAATAGATGAGCACGTTCCGGCAGCTGACCAGATCGAAGCCGCCATAGACGCTTTCAGGCGGAGCCCAAGTTTCCGGCGCCAAAATATCATAAACTGAAAAAAAGACCAATTCCCGGATTTCAGGGCTGATACGAAACCGGGCATCCTCTGATCCTTGAACCGTCTGGAGCCTCTGCTCCCCGACCGGCGTAAAATAACGCTTGATGAGCCCCAGTTTGACCTCTTTGAGGCTCTCTGCGGCATAGATTCCCTTCTCCGCCTCCTGCAAGGCCGAGGCATCGATATCCGTGCCAAAGATAACCGGCGATTCGGACAGATCCTCTTTGCCTAAATGTTCCGTGAGCAGAATGGCCAGGGAATAGGCTTCTTCGCCCAGGGAGCACCCGGCGGACCAGACCCGCAACGAGCGATCCTTTCCCCGGCTCTTGTCCTGGATAATGCGGGGCAGCACATGCCGGGCCAGGTACTCAAAGACCAGGGGATTGCGGAAAAAACGGCTGACCTTGATGGTCAGACAGTCCAGAAGCCGCTCCAACTCCCCTGGATTGTCCCGGAGATGGGCGCAATAGTCTTCAACCCGCGACAGGCCGGCCGCCTGCATGCGAAGCGCAATGCGGCGCGCGATCATGCCCGGCCGATAACCGCTGAAGTCGATTCCGCGCTCCTGCTTGAGGACGCTGAGGATGCTCTGGTATTCCGGGTTCATACGTGGTAATTGGTGACTGGAAATTAGAAATTGGAAATTGGCAAGAAGGGCATTTCAATAGGGCCGCTCATTTCGTGCTCTTGATATACTGATCCAATTTTGTATTTTTCCGACAAGGACTGCTGATTCAAAGGTTCCTGGTCTCTATTCCAATAGAAGCTAAGTTGGATCAGTATAAAAGCATTGAGTCTTGGACCCAAGATATCTATTATTTCAGCATATTGAGATATATCTTTTTCAGACAGAATCACACGCCGCCTGATCAGTTTTCGAAGCCAGGCCTTGGTTTCTTCAAACGAACCTCGGGCGTAGCGGTAAAACAGTTTCCGATCTGCAAACGTATACCTCCCGAAACCTTCAGCCAGATTGGCAGCGATGCTGTCAGCCGATCGCAGCACCTGATATCCTATACTCATTTGAACTTTCTGGGGCCAGTGATCATACGCATACCAGATCAAATCCGAAAGCTCTTCTGCCAGCTTATACACATCCAATTCATAGACCGGTCGCATATTCACATCCTTTTATCCAATTTCCAATCTCTTCCTCTTGCCAATTTCCAATTACCAATTTCCCTCTTCCTCCTCATAGAGATCCAGATCCGGATAATACTTTTGAGCGCATTCCCTGCAGATGCTGTGGCTGAATTCCGCATCCGAATGTTTCTCGACAAAGGCCTCGACCTGATTCCAATAGCCCTGGTCATCCCGGATTTGCTTGCAATGGGAACAGATAGGGAGAATCCCCTTGAGGGTCTTGATTTCGTCAAGGGCCTGTTGCAGGTCCGTGATGAGGCGCTCCCGCTCCTGTTCGGCCTTCTTGCGCTCGGTCAGATCGAGAAAGGCAATGAAATGGGTTTGATCAACGATTGCAGACTGGACAAAGACCTCTTTCCGGGTCCCGTCTTTACAGGCCACAGTCACATCGATCCCTTGAAACGCCGTCTGTTCAGGGCGTACATGTTCATTTTCCCTGTCCCAGAGCTCTTGAACCCGAGCCCGATAGGAAGCGTCCGGATAAGCCTTGTCCCACCAGGCGGCGATATCCTGAATATCGGTCTGATCATAGCCAAACAGGCGGATGAAAGCATTATTCATCAGCGAGACGTGTTCATCGTCGCCACCCGTGACAAGCATGGGGACCGGGCAATACTCTACAGCAGATTTGAACAATTGTCGGCTTTTTTCCAAACGCTCATGTTCTTCGGCCAAGTTCCGAAAGAGCAAACTGTAAGGTATTTTCAGACCGGATCGCACCAAGGCCAGATAGATCATATAATAGGAAACGATCTTGAAAAAATGGCCAAGGAGATTGGAATACCCATACACACTCACATACATGGTAAAGGCCAGCTCCCCCAAGATGGTGAGCAGGATGGCCGCAGCCAGAAAACGGAAGACTTTCGGGTCAAAGTCCTGCCTGTGCCGGGACAGCAAGACCAGGGCTACGACAAGAACCGCGCAGATCGCATATTCGCCGGCTTTCTTGAACAGGGTCAGACCGATCCCCTCGATGTAGCAGTCCGGAAAGATCCGCCAGAAGAAAATGGCGAGCAGGACCAAAGCCGTGAGCGCGGCATAGATCGCCACAGTGAGATAGGGCCGTATTCGCCTCAGGGAGAGCAACGGCAGCAAGCAGAGGGAAATACTTTCCATGAACCTGGCCGCAATCCAGAGCTGGGTGGCGGGATTGGCACCCCAGTCCGGATCGAGCACCCCCATGCCCTTATAGGCAATGGTATGGACCAAATCCAGGCCACCGACAAAAAGATAGGCAATGCCCAGAAAAACCAGGGTCCTGTTGTTGATATACTCCCGGGCGTTCCAGACCACGATAAACAGGGCAATGGCCACGGCAATGGAAAAGAATTCGGCAAAACAATGAAAAAGCAGATAGTTGAACCTGCTGAGCACAAAAAGCCCTGCAAGAAGGGACAGACCCAGGACCCAGATCATCACGGTCTTGACACTGAGCATTCCAAATTGGAAATTTCCCAAAGAGAAATCAGAACTTGCCTCTTTCACGTCCCCGTCCTTCATAGAGAATTGAAGATTTAGGATTGAAGATATACCGCATCCAGGGCCTTTCGAACATGTATTGAAAGCTCCTGCTTCGAGAAGGGTTTTTGTATGAAATTGACGCCTTCCTCCAGGACCCCGAGATGCGCGATCACGTTTGCCGTATAGCCGGACATGAACAGCCATTTGAGATTCGGATAAAGAATTCTAAGCCCGGTCCCCTGGCCGACTTCCTTGGTAGTAAAAAACGGTCCAAATCCTGTGTTGGCAAAAAATGTGCCACTGATCTAGGATCGTGTTATCATAATCCGGGCAGAACGAAGGACTCGGACCCCTTCCCTGTTTCGAATTCCCCATTTTGTTACCATTCTTCACTCTCCGCTCTACATTCTTCACTCTCGAACGTTTGAAAAGCTTAGCGGTCGGTAATGATGTAAAGCGGTAATTTTCTGTTACGTTGCACCAAGAACAAGGGTTTTCATCGTTGGATTAGACGAGTTCGCCATTCCAGAGTCTTTTCAAAAAGGTCTTCCAGGGGAAGATCGTAATATTGTCCGCTGTTTTTCTTTCATTCTGATCCAGGCTGACCACTGCAAAATTCTGTATCTTTCCCTCTTCTTTCAAGGCCCTGATCCCTTTGAGATGTTTGTCCGCGACCGATGCTGCGCCTTTTATCTCTATGGCCCACTGGTCGCCCAGGATCAGATCCACTTCAAACTGCGAGGTGGATCTCCAGTAATACATGTCGACGGTTTTTCTCGCATAAGACAAAAAAGCCCTCACTTCGAGAATGACAAAATGTTCAAATGCCTTACCGAACAGCTCAGACACCGGCCGAATTTCTCCCCTGTTTGCCAGGGAGTTTGTTACGCCGATATCAAACAGATAGAGCTTGGAACGGGAAATCGCCTTTCGTTTTCGCGTCTTTGTAAACGCCTTGAGCTGAAAGGCCAGCAGGGTATCTTCGAGGATCTGGACGTAATTCTTGATAGAGTTGGCTGAGACCCCACAGTCGTTGGCAATGGATTGATAGCTGATTTCTTCACCATTAGACAGGGCGATCAACTCCAGAAACTCCGAGAATTGGGCTATTTTTCGGGTCAATGCCTCATTCTGAATTTCTTCTTTTAAATACAGCGCCGCATAGGCCCTGAGTTCCTCGAGGTAATCGTCGCTGGGATAAATGGCGGGCAATCCACCCCTGTTGAGATAGGTCAACAGATCAAAGTCGGGGATCTCTCTTGACGTCAAAGGAAACAGTTCTGCCCACCAGGCCCTTCCCGCCAGCAAATTGGCACCGCCTCTCTTCAATTTCCGGGCGCTGCTGCCGGTCAGCAAGAACGTCAGCTTTTTTCCTTCGATCAAGCGATGCACTTCATCCAGTATTTCCGGTAATTTTTGAACTTCATCGATCACCACAACAGGTTTTGTCACTTGTTCTGAAAGTATCGATGGATTTTTCAAATATTCACGATAGGTTCTGATGTCCAGTAAATCAATTACTGTGATGTCTCTAAGGGTGTGCTTGACGAGCGTCGTTTTCCCAGTTCCCCTGGGGCCGAACAGAAAAAACGATTTCTTTTCCAGAAGTCTTGCCAGATCGAGAATTCGGTGAAACATATTTTGCCACAATCCTGTTTCGGTTTGTCATCATAATTCGCAACCATGTTTCGAAATTTGTATATCTCAGATCAGTCTGCTGTTCAAGATGAAATGTGTCGCTGGGTCTTCACTTCTGTAGATGTTTCCGAATTTTTCTTCAGGTTACCCTTGTCCCCCGCTCCCCGTTCCCTCCAAAGCATAGGGTCTACGGGCCGGAAGCCGCGAGGGGAGCATAGGGACGTTGTTTCGTTATCACATTCTTTTGCATGATTCCTCTTTTCTTCCTCTTGCCAATTTCCAATTTCTAATTTCCTTCTTCCCTCTCCTCCAGCACTCTGCGCACCTCGGCCGCGATCTCCTGCCTGACAACCGGCTTCAGGACAAAGCCGTCAATACCCATGTTCTTGCGCTTCTTGGCATTGATCTGATCACTGAAGCCGGTGCACAGGACTACGGGGATGTCCGGCCTGATGCGCTTCAGTTCGGTACAGAGCTGCAAGCCGCCCATATTGGGCATGCTCAGGTCCGTGATCACCAGATCAACAGCGTATGGATCGGCCTTGAAGGCCTCCAGGGCCTCCACGCTGCCGGTGCGGGCCGTCACCCGGTAGCCCAGCCGCTCCAGGATCTGCTGCTCCATCTTGATGATGGGCAGTTCGTCATCCACCAGGAGCAAACTCTCGGTCCCGCCCAGGACAGGCAGATCAAAGTCATTCTGCCGGATTTGGCGTGTATCCTCCAGGACCGGTAAATAGACCCGGATCTCGGTGCCCCGGCCCGGTGTGCTGGTAATCTGGATGTCACCGTTGCTTTTCTTGACAATGCCCTGAACCACGGAGAGTCCCAGCCCGGTTCCACGGCCGACTTCTTTTGTCGTAAAATAGGGTTCGAAAATTTTGTCCAAAGCATGTTCTTCAATGCCTTTGCCGGTATCTTCAACCCGGAGCCTGACATACGCCCCGGGGGCGAGGTCCGGCTGGAGATTGGAATCGGGTTCCAGCCGAATGTTCTCAAGTCCTACCATGAGACAGCCGCCGCTCTCCTCCATGGCCTGATAGGCATTGGTGGCCAGGTTCATGAGAATCTGATGGATCTGGGTGGGATCGGCCACCACCAGACCGCAATCAGACTGGATATCCTGCTGGATGTCGATCTCCGCCGGCAGCGAGGCCCGAAGAAGCTTGAGGGCCTCCTTGACAATGGGCTGCACTCTGATGGGTTTGTATTTCTGCTCGCTCTGACGGCTGAAGGCCAGGATCTGCTTGACCAGGTCCCTGGCCCGCATCGAGGCCTGGAGGATTTCGTCGATATGGCTGTGCAGGGGACTGTCCTGGGGCACATCCTCTTTGAGCAGCTCGGTAAAGCCCATCAAGGGATAGAGAATGTTGTTGAAATCATGGGCGATGCCGCCGGCCAGAGTGCCTATGGCCTCCATTTTCTGGGCCTGCTGCAGGCGCTTCTCCATTCTTTTCCGTTCGCTCACATCCCGAACCACGGAGATCCAGCCGCTGCGTTGTCCGGTCTCATCCTTCAGTTCAAGGACCGTATGTTCTGTGGGGAACACAGCCCCGTCTTTCCGTTTCATGGAAAATTCAAAATGCTGTAAACAGCCTTCCCTGGAGACTGCTGCGTATAAGGCGGCCTCAAAGGCTCTCTGATCAACTTCGCTGACATGCAGCCTGTCTATAGATTTCCCAATGAGCTCCCAGGGCTGATATCCGAAGAGTGTGTGCACGGCTGTGTTGCACTCCTCTATCCGGGCCGGTATCTCCGAATTCAAGACAAAAATGGCATCCAGTTGACTGTTGAAGATGGTTTCAAAGCGCTGCTTGGACTGCTGAAGTGCCTGTTCCGCTTGTTTCTGCTCGGTGACATCGGTCAAAACACCCTGCAGACCGGCAATGCGCTCGTTGTCCAGGACCGGCCGGCTGGAGGAGCGGACCCAGCGAACTCCCTTGTCTTTGGTCAAAATCCGGTATTCGCTCGGATAGAGCCTGTCGGACAGAATGTCGGCAAAGGCCCGACTGATCCGCTTCCGGTCCCCGGGATGGATAAAGTCGGCAAAATGCCTGCCCATGAGTTCCTCAGGCCGATACCCGAATATGTCGACGGCCGGCGGACTCAGATAGGAGATTCGGCCTTCCGCGTCCGTGGTGTAGACCACATCATTGAGGTTCTCCACAAGGGCGCGGTACTTTGCCTCGCCCTGACGCAGGGATGCAAGGAGCTCGTTTTTTTCCTCCATGTTTTGTTCAAGCCTGAGATTCGAATAGCTCAACTCCGAGATGAGATGAGCCAGCTTGGTGTAAAAGCGCATCACCGTATTCACGGTCTCCCGGCTCCAGCGCGGGACCTTCTGCAAGGCCTCCAGATAGGCTGCTTCATCGAATCCATACTCCCGGGCCTGCCGGCGAAAGATCTCCAGATCAACGGTCTCGTCTTCATACAGGAACTGCCCCAGGAACAGGTTGCCGACCTTATGCTTACCCACAACCAGGGGAGTGGCAATATCCCACATGTTGTTCTTGCAGCGGTAGAGCCGAAAGGTGCCCGGCTCCACCCCGTTGGACAGCTCCAGATCGCTTTCCAGGCAATTCTTGGCTGTTTCCGGATGGACCCGGTGAAACCGGGTGCAGATGTCCTGCCAGCCCGTGGACACCAAGACCTCTCCTTTAAGGTCGAGCAAGGCCATGCCGATGTTGGTCAGGGCATAAAATTCATCCATCAGGGCCTGAATGGCCGGAACATCGACAATCTCCTTCAGTGCCGGTGGCTGGGAAGCAGGCTGAGTTGGTGTTTTGGGATTGTTGTGTGTCATGGTGCTGTCTTTATTTGAAATTTGAAATTAGAAATTTGAAATTGGCAAGAAAGGCTTTCAACACAGACGCTCATTTCGTGCTCTTGATTTATTGGTAATTAGAAATTAGAAATTCGAAATTGGCAAGAGTACACACGCGCTCATTTCTTGCTTTTGATTTATTGGAAATTCGAAATTGGAAATTGGAAATTGGCAAAGGCAAAGAGAAAAACACACTCTCTCATTTCGTGCTCTTGATAAAGGCATTGAGTTTTGGACCCAAGGTGTCGATTAAATGCGTGTATTGAAATATTTCCCCTTCATCCTGAATCACACGCCGCCTGATCAGCTTTCGAAGCCAGGCCTTGGTTTCTTCAAACGAACCTCGGGCGTAGCGGTAGAACAGTTTCCGAAAGCTCTTCTGCCAGCTTATACACATCCAATTCATTGACCGGTTTCATCCCTAAACCCTCTTGCCAATTTCAAATTTCCAATTTCTAATTTCCTTCTTCTTCCTCTTGCCAATTTCAAATTTCAAATTTCTAATTTCCTTCTTCCTCCCTCTTGCCAATTTCAAATTTCCAATTTCTAATTTCCTTCTTCCTCCCTCTTGCCAATTTCAAATTTCCAATTACCAATCTCCCTCTTCCCTCCCTTCCCCCTCACCCCCGCCATCCAGGAGCTTCCTGACCAAAAATCCAATTTCTTTTCGGACAATAGGCTTCATCAGAAACCCCTTTATGCCAATGGATTGTATATGGTGTTCATTGATTCTTTCACTGAAGCCTGTACACAGAACAATCGGCAACTCTGGTCTGATGGCGAGGAGTTCCTCAGCCAGCCGGTCACCGCTCAAATTGGGCATGGACAAGTCCGTCACCACCAGATCAAAACGCTGGGGATGCGCCTGAAACAGAGCCAGGGCTTCAAAACCGTCATGACAGGAGGTGACCGTATATCCAAGCCGCTCAAGCAACTGCTTTTCAAGCCGGGCAATGGGTTCTTCATCGTCAACAAGGAGCACATGCTCATGACCGGTGATTTCCTGCTCCACCATCTTGACTGAGGGCATGGCACCGCTCTCTTCATACACAGGCAGATAGACCGCAAATGCTGTCCCCTTTCCAGGTTCGCTCACAACCTGAATATCGCCGCCATGCTCTTTGACGATTCCATACACTGTGGCCAGGCCGAGTCCGGTACCCTTGCCCTTTTCCTTGGTGGTGAAGTAGGGTTCAAATATTTTCGCCTTGATATCCGGCTCCATTCCATACCCTGTATCTTCAACCGCCAGCCTGGCGTAGCGGCCAGGAGGGAGGGACATGCCGGAAAGACCTGAATCGTCGATTCCAGTCTCATGAAGCCTCAATGCAATTGTCCCGTTCGTCGGCTCGACAGCATGATAGGCATTGGTGATCAGGTTCAT
>JAIPER010000053.1 GCA_021737115.1 Desulfohalobiaceae bacterium | reverse complement strand
TATTTTCTTCCAGTGGAAGCGGATATGGAACGCTGCACCGCTTGCCTCCTCTGTGAACGAATGTGTCCTGATTTTGCCATCGCGATTGAAACGGATGCAGAGTAACTGGAAGAAACGAGAAAACGACTGTCAACCGTATGTATGCAGGTAAAAACAGAACGGAAATGAACACAACAAACGAACGTTATGAAATTCGCATCGCTGGATTTGGCGGACAAGGCGTGGTCACCATCGGTAGGATTCTGGGACGGGCCTTTGCAGTGTATGAAGGGCTCAACAGCGTGAACACCCAGTCCTATGGTCCGGAATCGAGGGGCGGCGCCTGCCGTTCAGAGGTCGTGATCTCTTCAGGGCCTATTCATTATCCCTATGTCCGAAAGGCGCATCTTCTCGTGGCCCTTTCCCAATTGGCCCTGGATGAATACGGGGACTCCCTGCACGCAGAGGGAACCCTGCTCGTTGATCCCGACACGGTGGAGAACGTTCCGGCCGGCTTTCGCGGAGATCTGTACAGGGTTCCGACCATGGGGATCGCTCGAGAGGTCGGGAATATGAAATTTCAAAATTCAGTGGCCCTGGGGGCGCTCTACTGGCTCATTCAGGACAAGATCGCCGAAGAGTCCATCCAGAAGGCGCTGGCCGATTCGGTTCCGCCTAAGACTCTGGAAGGCAACATTGCCGCCTTTGATCAGGGAAAGACGTATTTTAAGCAAAGCAAACAGAGTAAATGAAAACGAGGGAGTTACAGTGGATTTAAACGGAATGGACCATCTCATACAACCCGGTGTGCACTATCTTCAGGGCAGCCAGGCCTGTGCTGAAGGCGCGTTGATGGCCGGCTGTTCGGTCTATGCCGGATATCCCATCACCCCGGCATCCGAGGTCATGGAACACGCTGCCCTGCGCTTCCCCCAGGTCGGGGCACGATTTATTCAAATGGAGGATGAAATCGCTTCCTCCAGTGCTCTGCTGGGGGCCTCACTGGCCGGGGCCAAGGCCATCACCGCGACCTCCAGCCCGGGGTTTTCCCTGATGCAGGAAGTGATCTCCTATGCCATCATGGCGGAAGTTCCCTTTGTCATTGTGGACGTGCAGCGTCCAGGACCCGGCCAGGGATATATCACCGCCAGCCAGGAAGACGTCATGCAGGCCCGATGGGGGCATCATGGAGAAGGTTCGGCCATCTCTCTGGCCCCTTCTTCGGTGCAGGAAATGTTTGATATGACCATCGAGGCCTTTCATCTGGCCGAGACCTGGCGCACGCCGGTGCTGCTCATGACCGAGGAAACCGTGGCCCATATGCGGGAACGCTTCACCGTGCCGCCAAGAGAATCGCTCAGCCTTGCAAAGAGAAAGAAACCGCAGGACCTGGGCATCCAGCCGGATGAGTATTTGCCCTGGGGGCACGGGGTGGTGGCCCCCATGGCCGCCTGGGGGGACGGATATGCCTTCAATTGTGTCGGGCTGACCCATCACGAGGACGGCAACGTCACCAAGTATTCGACGGAGATGCATCATCGATGCATCTCCCGGCTCAAGACCAAAATCGAGGGGCATGTCGATGAGATAGCCAGGCTGGAAACCTTTTATCTGGATGACTGTGAGCATGTGCTGATCTGTTATGGATCCGTCTTTCGGACCGCCATTGAAGCAGTGGAGGAAGCCAGAAAAAATAAGGGGTTGAAGGTAGGCCTTGTGAGAATGGTCACCCTGTGGCCGTTTGCCGAGGAAAAACTCCGGCGCTGTATTGAAACCACCGGCACCATATTCGTCCCCGAGATGAATTATGGAATGATGCTCCATCCCATCACAGCGGCTCTCAGGGATCGCTGTGAACGGATCGTCTCCATTCCTGAACTCGGGAGACTGCATACGCCCGAACTCATCCTGTCCTCGTTGTCTAGGGAGCTGCAATGAAAAAACATCCAATGCTCAAATATTTGAAAGAAAGCGGGCCCTGCGGGGATCGCCTCCCCTTGATCATGTGCCCCGGATGCGGGGCGGGACAAATACTCAATTTCATCTTCATGGCCATCGAGTCCCTGATCACGGAGAAAGGGTATTACAAAGACAATTTTGTCTTTATTTCCGGAGTGGGATGCCACGCCCGGCTCACCAGTCATTATCTCAACTTTGATTCCGGCTGGACCATCCACGGCCGAACCCTGGCCATCGCCACCGGTGCCCTGCTGGCCAACCCGGAATTGCATCTCATCGTGATCACCGGCGATGGCGATACCGGGGCCATCGGTGGCAATCATTTCATCCATACCTGCCGAAGAAATCTGAACCTGACGATTGTCTGCTCCAACAATAAGCTGTACGGCATGACTGGTGGACAAAGTTCACCAACGACCTTGAACGGTGAAACCACCAGCACCAATCCCTACGGAAACTTTGAGGCGGATTTCGATCTGTGCGAACTGGCCAAAACCGCGGGGGCTTCCCATGTGGCGCGCTGGACAACAGCCCATCCGACGCAGTCAATCAAATCGATTGTCAAGGGAATCGAGAAGCCGGGGACATCATTTATCGAAATCCTGTCCCAATGTCCCACCCATTTCAAGCGTTCCCCCTCTGAGATGCTCAGAGATTTCAAAAAGCAGACCGTACGGCTGGAAAAAATGGATGAGACCACCGCCGGAAAAATTCCTATCGGAGAATTCCAGGACATCCAGAAGCCGGATTGGATGAGCAGCTACCAGAAGGTTGTTCATTCGGCGCAAAACAAAACAATTCAGGATTGAGTCTTTGACGATCAAGCTTGCTTGGGTTATTTTTCAACTACATATTGGACTTAACGTAATTCAAAAAAAGGAGATCCTGCTATGACTCAGGCCGGCAGACAGCCCATGGAATTATTTGTCTGGACGGACATCGATCCGGAGCACGAAGAGGATTTCAACCGCTGGTACGACCGGGAGCACATGCAGGAACGGGTCTCCATCCCCGGATTCCGATGGGCCCGCCGCTATCGGGCCCTATCCGACCAGGCCAGGCGCTACCTGGCCCTGTACCGGGTCGAGGGCAGAGACGTCTTTACCTCGGAGGCCTACCGGGAAGCGTTCAAACATCAAACCGCCTGGTCGAATCGGAATTTCGGGCGTATGCACAACACCCAGAGACGCGTGCTCGGCGTCCCCTTTTCCGAGGGTACAGGTACGGGCGGAACCATAGGCCTCATCTCCACCGGAGCCTCTGCGCTTACCCAGGAAGCCCTGACAGCCGCCCTGGCCGCGGTTGACCAGCTAAACGGGGTCATCGGGATTCGCTGTCTGGAGCCGGACCCGGAACTGTCGACGCCGCTGCCCTCGGAAGACACGACGAACCGGAAGCTGGAAGCGTATCTCGTCCTCGAGGCCAGGGCCGAGCCGGCCGCGTCTAAAGCGGTTCAGGCAGTTCTCGACACGCTCGAGCTTTCCAGACAGCAGGGACTGGTTTTCTCTTTGCTGTGGGAACTGAGGGCCGAGGACCTTCCCCCGATATGAGCCGCCTCGTCTTTAGTTCGACGCTTCAAACCGGGGATTCGATCAGATGATGTTGATCAAACGACCCGACCCGTACGGATCGTCCTGGAGATCAAGGTTGACTTCGCTTCGTTCCTGGTACTCGACCCGGCCGTCCGGCCCCAGGATGAATTCCCTGTCGTGCCCGGGCAGGATATGAGGGGTCAGGGAGCGGACCCTGTCGTAAGACTTCAGGGCCTCTGTTTCTGAATAAAAACAGGGAGGGGGGCGGCCCTGGAGGAAATCCGCCGCGTTTTTGACCGCGTCCGAGGTCAGGAGGATGTCTTCCTGCTCCAGATAGAGGCCCATGGTTCCGGGAGTGTGTCCCGGAAGATGGACAATCCGTAAGCCAGGGAAAAGGATCTGGCCGTCCTCGACCGGAATCAATCGATCTTGATAAAGCCTCACATGGGTTAGGGGCACGAAAGGATCCCCCGTTTCGGCAAAGGCTCGGGTCTTGATATAATCCAATTCCCGACTGTGCAGAAAAAGCTGCTGTTCGGTCAAAAGCTCGATATTGACCATGTGGTCGAAATGAAAGTGGGAAATCACCAGCGCATCGATATCTTCCAGACAGAGTCCCTGCGACTCCAGCCGCTGCAGGAGCAGGGGCCGATCGCCATATGATCCGGTATCGAAGAGGATCCTCTGCCCCCTGCCCTCCAGCAGCACGACGCTGCTCCAGCCCAGGGCCCCTCGATCGGACTCGACCGGCACACCTGATAACATGGTTGTAATGGTATATCCCATGCCCGAATGAGCCCTCAAACTTTGCGCCGACAGAAAAAAAATTCTTTGAATGATCGACTATATCCAAATTGGGAGCCCAAGTGAAAAACAATTGGGCTGGCAATTTGGATTACATGAAGCCGGGCAGCCACATGATCATCTCCGGAAAGACCGTGATCACGCAGACCGCAAACATGAGAATGGCCAGAAAGGGGAGGGAGGCCCTGGCCACCCTACTGAGGTCGTCTCCGGTCAAGCCCTTGATCACAAAGAGATTGAAACCCACCGGCGGGGTGATCTGGCCGGCCTCTATGACCAGAACCAGATAGATCCCGAACCAGAGCGGGTTGAACCCGGCCAGGTTGACCAGGGGCAGGGTGATGGGCAGGGTCATGACGATCATGGAGATCCCGTCCATGAAAAAGCCCAGGATGAGATAGAACACGGTGAAGATGACGATCAACAGGTAGGGACTGAGACCGAGGGTGGCGATAAAACGGGCCACATCCGCGGGGATGTGCAAATAGCCCATGACCACGGACAAAAAGCTGGCCCCGACGATAATAAAGCAGATCATGGCCGAGGTATTGATCGTGCCCTGCATGGCCTGGACCATGTTTTTCCAGCTCAAATCCCCCAGGATCCAGGTGATCAGCAGGGAGGTGACCACTCCGATGCCGGCCGCCTCGGACGGGGTGGCAAAGCCGAGATAGATCGAACCCAGGATCAGGACGATGAGGACGGTCACCGGAAGCAGCTTGAGCAGGGAAGCCATTCTCTCGGACCAGGTAAAGGGGGCCTTTTCCCGGGGGGCCAGCCTCGGATTGAGGGCGATGCGCAGAACGATGTAGCCCGAGTAGAAGCAGGCCAGCATGACCCCGGGGACGATCCCGGCGATGAACAGCTTGCCGATGGAAACCTCGGCCAGGACTCCGTAGATGATGAGCACGATGCTCGGCGGGATGAGCAGACCCAGGGTCCCGGCTCCGGCCAGGGAACCCTGGCTGAGGAGGGAGTCGTAGCCTTCCTCCTTTAACTGTCCCAGGGTGATCTTGCCGATGGTGGCGGCGGTGGCCGGAGAAGACCCGGAAACGGCCGCGAAAATTGCGCTGCCAAAGATATTGATGTGCAGGAGGCGTCCGGGAATATACTGCACCCAGGGCCGGAGTCCCTGGAACAGGAGTTCGGACATCCTGGTTCTGAGGATGATCTCCCCTAAAAAGATGAACATGGGCAGGGCGGCCAGGGCCCAGTTGTTCAGGCTGTTCCACATGGCCTGGGCCCAGATTTTCCCCACGGGCATGGCCGTCAAAAGCTCCAGGCTGATGCCGGCGGTCGCCAGCAGGGACAGCCCGATCCAGACGCCGCTGCCCAGAAAGAGGATCAAGCAGACAAGGACTGTAGTCAGGGCAATATTCATACTCGTTCGCGCCGCCTCCTCCGGTCAGCCCTTAAAATTCCCCGGGAGAAACATGAAAGATCAGGTTGACCAGTCCGGCAATGACCTGGAAGGTGAAAATAGCCATCCCGATGAGCAGGCAGGCCTGGGGGATGTAGAGGGGTGTTTCCGCGACCGTATAGGCCTGCATTCCCCTCTCGAAAGAGGTGAGAACCATATCCCAGACGAAGACCGTGGACAGCACGCAGAGAACAAAGGCAAAGGCGTAACACCAGAGTTCGAGGACCCAGCCGATCCGGCCCGAGAGGCGGCCCTTGAGGAAGGTGATCCGGATATGGGCCTCTTCCCGGAAAGAAAAACCCATGCCCAGATAGATCATGGCTGCCAGGAGATAACCCGAGTACTCGCTGGCTACCAGCGTGGATTTACCGAACACAGAGCGCAGGATGACCTCCACGACCGTCAGGAAAACCATGAAGGCAAAGGCTGCAGTCGAGACAACGGCACCTGCTGAAGACAGGCCGGAAGCGGCCTTCTGCAGCAGGTGCACCGGGCCGTTATCTTTGTTGCTCATGACTATTACAGCTGTTTCTTCCGGGTATTGAACTCATCGATGATTTCCCGGCCGTCCGAACCGACTTTCTCCAGCCAGTCCTCGATGATAAACTCTCCGCTTTCCTTGAGCTTGGCGGCCAGTTCCTCTGAGACATCCTCATGGACTTCCATGCCGTTTTCCCGCAGGATCTCGATTTCCTTGTCCATGGTGCGTTCAGCCTCGTTCCACCACTTCTTTTCCATTTCCCGGCCCAGCTCGACAAGGGCCTGCTGCTGCTCTTCGGAAAGACTGTTAAAGGTGTCCAGGTTGATGTTGATCATGTTCAAGGGGATCGCGAAGTTGACCAGGGTGGTGTCGGTCAGGACCTCCCAGAACTTGCCGGCCACGGCACTGGTTGTGGAGGTCAAAACGGAATCGATGGTTCCTGTGGCCAGGGCCGGGTAGACATCCCCCCAGGACATGACCACGGCATTGGCCCCTGCCTTTTGCAAGACCTGGGTCCCTTTCTTGTCGTAGGTCCGGATCTTGAGCCCTTTTAGGTCGTCATAGGTCTTGATCTCTCTCTTGGCGTGGATCGCGCTCGGAGGCCAGGGCACCGTATACAGGATTTTCTGGTTGAATTTTTTGGCTTCTTCCTTGTAGTAGGGCCTGGCTATGTCCCGCAGCAGTCTTGCCTCGGCAAAGCCCTTGACAAAGAACGGGGCCGTACTCAAGGCATAAATCGGGGACGTGCCCACAGCCGCGCCCATGAGGACACTGGCCACAGGGACGATGCCGTCGGCCACGGCCGTGAAATGGTCTTCGTCTTTCAGGCCCATGGCCCCGCCTTCATGGACCTCGACCGTGATCTCGCCGCCGGTCACGGCTTCGACCTGCTTGGCGAAGTCTCTGACCGTTCGGGCATGGAGGTTCTGGCCGGAATAGGTCGTGGCCAGGTCCAGGCGTTCGGCTGCCTGGGCCAGGGAACCGATGAACAGCAGGGACACGATAAGGCTCAGTATGCAGGTTTTTTTCTTCATAACGGCTTCTCCTTTGTGATCCGGGTTGCGGCCGGACAAGGGTCAGGCGACCTTTTGCCGGCCTTTCCAAAAAACCAAACCATTTTTCATCTGACGAGAAAGTACCAGGAAATGATTCAAAGAATCATCCCACTCATTCTTCAGACCTAGTTTCTATAGCGGGAAAACCCCCCTGTTGTCAATGTCTGGATATCGGTCTGATTTTCTCCATTGACATCAATCAAGTGTCATATTAGATGGATAACAAATGTTTACATATGTTCCTCCGTCTCTCCTGAATACGATAGACCGGCGGACTTCATGGATCACGGGTCAAATTTCCTTACGGGTCAAACCATGAGTAATTATTCAATCCTAGTTGTTGACGATGACGACTCCATCAGAGAGGTTCTCAAAGATTATTTAGAGCAAACCGGCTATCAAGTCACAGTCTGCGCAGACGGCCTGAAAGGACTTGACAGGGTCAAACAGGGAAGTTATGACATATTTATCTTGGACATACGCCTTCCGCATGTCAATGGGATCGGATTGATCAAGGTTGCCAGGAAGATCAATCCCGAAACGCCTATCATCTGTATCACCGCCTACGGAGACCACCCAGAAAAGGTTGCTGTAGAAGAAAGTGCTGATCTGGTGATAGCAAAGCCGTTTCAGCTTGAAGAACTCTCGACCGGTATCGCGAGACTGTTGAAAGAGAAATAGCCCGCGATCCCGGATTTTCTATATCATAGCCTAAAAATATAGAGGCAAACTAGACCTGCCATGCAGTCTCCAGAACCACTCATCATCGGAATCAGCCCAGCCATTCAAAAAATTCGCCAACTTGTCCAAAAAGTAAGCACTCATGACTTAAACGTGCTGATAACCGGTGAAAGCGGAGTAGGCAAGAAACTAGTGGCGCGTTCTCTGCATGCCCACTCCCAGCGAAAGGATAAGCCTTTTGTCAAAGTAAACTGCGCGGCAATTCCCTTTGATCTCCTGGAGTCTGTTCTCTTCGGCTTTGAAAAAGGAGACCATTCCGGGAGGGAGAAAAGCAAAAAAGGAAAATTTGAACTGGCCGGGGAAGGAACTATTTTCCTGGATGATATTGATGAAGTGCCAATACCCACACAGTCTAAATTGCTTCAGGTGCTTCAGGACCGAAAGTATTACCGGGTGGGTGGTCACGCGTCTTTAGAGGCAAGAGCCCGGATAATTGCGACAAGCAATGAAGATTTGGCTCCGGAAATCAATGCGGACATTTTCAGAGCCGAGCTTTTTTACCTTCTCAGCACTGTCATAATTCACGTCCCACCCTTACGGGAGAGAAAAGAAGATATCTTGCCGCTCGTGGAATACTTCAACAGATCCTTGAGCCAGGAACGAAAACAACAGCCGACACCCCCCTTACCCCCTGATTTGATCGATCTTTTTTATGAATACCATTGGCCTGGAAATGTCCGGGAACTTTACAACTACCTGCAGAGACACCGCCTTTTAAACAACACCCAGGAAATAAAAAACGAGATTCAATCCAGCCGGCAGCTTACAACCTGGAAAGAGAAAGCCCCGGATACCGGGCAATCTCTGGAAAGTAACGCCTGCCAAGAGAACGCCGCCCAGGATCAAGAGCCCACAGACACCCCTTTCCCTTCGCTCAAGGAAGTCAGAGACCAGATGAGGCGGAGAGTGGAAAGGGACATCATCGAAAAAATACTCCAGGAGACCGGCTGGAATCGTAAAGCAGCTGCCATAAGGCTTAAAATCAGCTACCGGACCCTGCTTTACAAAATTAAGGAATTAAACATCACCCAGTCCAAAGATCAGTGAATCAGTCGGATTTGAACCGTCCCTTTTCCATAAGCAGGAATCGGTCGCTCACCCCTTCCAGCCAGGATCGGTCGTGACTGACCAGGATAACAGTGGTTGACCATTTTTCCCTGGCAGCCAGGGAGGCCCTGCGAATCAGCTCAGTACTCTCCTCGTCCAGATTGGCGGTGGGTTCATCCAGGAGCAGGACTTCGGGATGAAGAACGAGTCTGGCCGCAAGAGCCACTCGCTGGGCCTCACCACCTGAAAGCTGATGCCAGCTTCGTTCCGAAAAATGTTCCGACGGCAGCCCCACCAGCTCCAGGGCTCGGTTGATTTTACCCTGGATGTCTATTTTTTCTCCCCGTACTTTGAGCCCGTAGGCCACATTGGCCCTGACGGAACGTTTGAGGAGATAGGGATTCTGATCCAAAAGCGTGATTCTGCGCCTGACAAGCGCATCCCCAGTGTCCACCTCCATCCCCTGAAAAATGAGTCTGCCTGCAACCGGATCTTCCAAAAGGGCCATGATCCGAAGCAGGGTGGACTTGCCGCTGCCGTTCGGGCCATACAACCCGAGGATGCTCCCCCTGTCCACCTTTAGATGCTCGATGTCCAGGACGAGGCGGCCGGCATACCGCTGTTGGATGTTGTAGAGTTGGTAGATGAACATTATTTCGTTTGATGAATGTATTCGAAAAAAAACGATGCTATACTGATCCAACTTAGCTTTTTGTGAAATTTGGGCCTGGACCCTTGGGATCGCCAGTCTTTGTTGTAAAAACCAAAATTGGATCAGTATAAAATGATGGTTCACGGTTGAAAACCCACCGATTCACCGATTCACCGATTCACCGATTTACTGATTTACTGATTCACTGATTCACCGATTCACTGATTCACTGATTTACCGATTCACTGACTCACTGATTTACCGATTCACCGATTCACTGATTTACTGATTCACCGATTCACTGACTCACTGATTTACCGATTCACCGATTCACCGATTTACTGATTCACTGACTCACCGATTCACTGATTTACTGTTCAACCCTGGTTTTCAAAAAAAGCAAGACCAGATTCACACCAAAAGCAATCCCCAGAAGCACGAGTCCCAGGGCGATTCCCAGGGCGAACTGTCCCTTGTTCGTCTCCAGGGCGATGGCTGTGGTGATGGTTCTGGTGTACCATTTGATGTTTCCGCCGACCATCATGGAAATGCCGACTTCCGAAACAATCCGGCCATAAGCTGTCACCGCGGCTGCCAGCAGACTGAAACGGGCCTCACAGACCGTGGTCAGCAGGATCCTTTTTTTGTCCGCCCCCAGGGTCAAAAGGGTCGTCGTCAGACGCCTGTCCAGGTTTTCTACGGCTGAGGCGGTCAGGGCCGTGATGATCGGAAGGCCGAGGATGGTCTGCCCTATGGCGATCCCCGGCAGGGTGAAGAGCAGATCGAGCTGACCGAGCGGCCCGCGGGAAGAGATAAAGGTGTAGACCAAAAGACCGATGACCACGGTGGGAAAGGAGAGTAGGGTGTCCACCAGGAGCCTGATCCCCTTTTTCCCTGGAAACTGATAATGCCCCAGCAGAAAACCCAGTGGCACCCCGAAAAAGAGACTGGCGGCAATGGACAGGGACGAGACCCTGAGGGTGCACCAGACCGCAGAATAAGTCTCGGGATGCCCGGAAACGAGAAATTCAAGGGCCTTGAGCAGGCCCTGCCAGATATAGTCCATTACGAAAATTTGCCGTGTTCTGCCTGCTGTTGATTGTTCGTGGCTCTAGACCAGAAATTGGCATAAATTGCGCTTTCGTCTCTGCCGTCAATGAAGCCTTATAAGGCTCTTGTATACTGATCCAATTTTGGTTTTTACAACAAAGACTGTCGGTTTCAGGGCTCCAGGTCCAAATTTCACAAAAAGCTAAGTTGGATCAGTATAATTAGTTCATAAAGTTGCTTTATGTCAATAAATATCCTCAATAAAAAATTTGTACTATAAATTACCAAAAACAACATAAAATCAAAAATGAATCAGCAAGGCGGCTCTGAAATCGATGTTGCACTCGATCGATTGACCCATCGTCCCTGCCTGCTTGGCCACTCTATATTAAATCAAGCCTGTCGCTGGTCCATATTCCCGGTCTTGATGATCAAGTTGCCGGCGGGCCGGGTCTTTGCCATACCGGCTGATAGCCGCACCCCTGGACATTGCCCACCGTCAGCATCTCTGATAGAGTCAAATTCTAGTCTTTGAGTATGGTAGAGCTGTTGTGTAGTTGGGTTGAAGCCCGCAGCCGCCAGTTTGATCGAGGCAGAAACTTCAGATGCAATCATATCTTGTATAGAGCCAGTCACGCCTCAAATGCGTGCCTGGCGGCCCGCAATGCCAGGCTGGAGCCTGGCGATCCCAGTACAAAAAGGGCTTGTGAGCATAAACTTCGCTGTAGTGATAGGAAAAGAAGCAGAAGGGGCAGGATGAAAGTTGCTATACTGATCCAATTTAGCTTTTTTTGAAATTTGGGCCTGGAGTCTTGGCTTCTCCAGTCTTTGTGGTAAAAACCAAGACTGGAAATGAACACACTGATGACAAGTACGAAGAGTCATTCCCGACCTTTTAAAACCTATACTTACACAAGAATGGCCAAACAACATGGATCGGAGCAATCCAGTGAAAATTGCATTTTCATTTATATTATCAAGCAGATACCAGAAGTTGGCCCAAAATGAAGCCCCTATCCTGCATGATTTCTATAAGATTTCATTGAAGGCAGATACAAACCGCAATTTATGCCAACTTCTGGTATAAGTCGAAACATGGCACGCAGATCTACATACCGCTGGCTCGGCCTGCCGCCCTGGATCCTCATGGCTACAGCCCTGATCCTGCTCCCGGTCCTTGCCTTCTGGACCTACACCAATCTGGCCAGGGAGAATCAATTCATCACTCAGCTCCTCCTGGATAAAGGGAACGCCCTGATCAAGTCATTTGAAGCAGGCACCCGAACCGGGATGATGGGCATGATGGGCATGCGTTCCGGGAGCTTCAGAATACAGAGACTCATCATGGAAACGGCCCAGCAGCCCGATATCAGCTACATCATCCTGACCGACAGTCAGGGGATCATTCTGGCCCACAACGACCCGGAAAAGATCGGCGACCGCCATGGGCAGACTTTGAACCTGGAAACGATCGCCGCCTCCGGGGAGGTCAACTGGCGAAGGATAGAGCGTTCAGATTCAGCCGACACCTTTGAAGTTTTTCGACGTTTTCTCCCGGCCCGCAGTCCCCGCAGCAGGATGCATCAAAACATGATGCAGTTCAAGCAACCCAGTCGGGGATTTTCCAGCAGAGAAAACCGCCCCTTGGACGGCGAACAGATCATCTTCGTCGGTCTGAACACAAAATTCATTAATGCCGCTCTCAAAAGCGACACCCGGCATTCAGTCATCATGGGCCTGATCCTCATTCTGATCACCTTCGGAGGAATATTCTCCCTGTTTCTGGTCCAGGCCTATCAAAGCACCAGGATGAATCTCTCCAGGATCAAGGCCTTTTCCGACAACGTCGTGGAAAAGATGCCCATCGGACTCATCACGGTTGATTCCGGGAACAGGATTGTTTCTTACAACCAGGCCGCTGAATCCATATTGAAACCCTGGGTATCAGAAGCCATGATCGGAAAACAATTCCAAGAGGTTTTCCCGGCTCAACTCGCTGATCTCCTCCGCAGGACCGGCAGGCAAGACAAAGTGCTTCAGCAGGAAATCGAGGTGCCCGCCTCATCCACGAAAAGACTCCCCATGGACATCAGTATTTCCCCCCTGGCAGACGACAACGGTGTGTCCCTCGGCCGGATCGTCCTTATCCGGGACCTTTCCGAAATCCAGGAATTGAAGAAAGAGATCGAAAAAAACAGACGCCTGGCCTCCCTGGGAAAACTCGCCGCCGGTATCGCCCATGAAATCAGGAATCCCTTGAGCTCCATACGCGGATTCGCCACCTTTTTTAAGGAGAGCTGCACGGACCGGCCCGACTTTGAAAACACCGCGGAGATCATGATCCAGGAAGTGGATCGGTTGAACCGGGTCATCAACCAGCTCTTGGAATTTGCCAGGCCTCTGGAAATAAAGAAAAAATACATATCAGTACCCAACCTACTGCAACACTCGCTGCGCATGGTCGAGTCTGAGGCCCGGGCCAAAGGGGTCAGGATAGAAAAGAAATTCGACCCGTCCCTGGACCCGGCTGCGCTTGATCAGGACAGGATCAGTCAGGTCCTGCTCAACCTCTATTTGAACAGCATCGAGGCCATGCCGGAGGGCGGCCTTCTCACCGTACGCGCGGAGGAAGACAAGGACCCCGGGAAGCTCCGAATAATTATTTCCGATACCGGGGCCGGAATCAAGCCGGAGGACATGGTGCACATCTTCGATCCCTATTTCACCACAAAACAATCAGGCACGGGCTTGGGACTGGCCATCTCACACAAGATCGTGGAGGCCCATCAGGGTGAGCTCAGGCTCTCCAGTGAGCCGGGGCAAGGGACCACTGCTGTCCTTATCCTGCCAAAGCAGAGGGAAGCGCACTGAGTCGGGGGGCAGAGGGCAATGGACAGAGGTCAGTGGTCAGCTTTGCCTCTGGCAAAGCTGACATGTAATTATTTAATATATTTAAGAATATTGTTATGGTGTTGTGTGATTGAGTTGAAGTCCACAGCTGCCAGTTTGATCGATCCAGAAACTGTGCATCACCTCCTCCGTCATTCCGGCGAAGGCCGGAATCCAGGAGAAAGGTTGCAGGAAGTTGATAAGGAAATCAGTATAGAATCAAGGGAGAGGCTGCGAAATCATGGACAAAAAAGCCAAGATCCTGCTCGTAGACGACGACGCCGGGCATCGGGCCATGCTCAGGACCGTGCTCAACGCGAGCGGTTATCGTATCCAGGAGGCAGACGACGGCTCTACCGCCATCGACATGGTCCGCCGGGAGCCTTTCGATCTCATCCTTCTGGATCTCCGCATGCTCAAGGTCTCCGGCCTGGAGGCCCTGACCGCCATCAAGGAGTACAATCCCGCTATTCCGATCATTGTCATGACCGCCTATGCTTCGGTGGAGACGGCTGTTGAAACCTTGAAGAGCGGGGCCTATGACTACCTGACCAAGCCCCTGGACATGG
>JAIPER010000052.1 GCA_021737115.1 Desulfohalobiaceae bacterium | reverse complement strand
AAATATCAAATCCCAAATAACAAATAAATTCCAATACTCAAATTCCAAAAAAGGCAAAAAACAAGAACAGAGCGAGCCGAACGTGCTTGTTGCTTATTCTGTGTTTGGAATTTGTCATTTGAGATTTATTTGTGATTTGAAGCTTGGGATTTGGAATTTCATGTTCTATTCAATTTGGGTTGCGGGCGAAGCCCGCTTTAATCATACCAACCTTTTTCCATCAGATACATAAAGATACAATGCAATCTTTTTTGAATATCAAGCAGTCCCTGATAACAAAAAACCAGGGGCTTGGGTACGAGGAACCGGTCAGAATCGAACAGCTCGACCCCGAGATTGCGGATGCTCTGCAGGGCTGTTTTCTGATCCTCTCGCTGCTGCTGCGCTATCCGGAATCGGATGTGTATAAGCGGCTCGAAGGGCATTTGAAGGATTTCGTCCCGTTTTTTCAGGGGTATTCCAGCAAAAAGGTCGAACTGATCCCCCAAGAGGAGCTGCAGGCCGAATACATCCGGCTGTTTGTCAACAATCAGGGTTTCGTGCCGGTTGTCCCCTATTGCTCCTATTATCTTGATGCAGATAAGCTCCTGGGGGGCACAACCCTGGAGCGGATCAGGGCAATTATGGGCAAAACCGGGTTTGTCCTGGAAGAGGATCAGGGGGAGCTCGAAGACCACCTGGCTGTGCTGCTTGAATTCTGTGCTCGAATCTTAACGGATCTCTTTCAGACGGACGGGCGGGATTTTGAGATTCGGGTCCAGGCGTTGTTTCAGATATGCTACCGGTATCTGCTGCCGGCGAGCCGTGATGCCTGCAGACTGATCAGAGAGCATGCCAGGTATGAATTCTACCCTGTCGTCGGCGATATCCTGGTCAACTTTATGCTGGATCTTGACCGGCAATTTGCCGGCTTGACCGGGTCGCACCTGGAGGCCGGCCCTGGAGTATACAACCACGAAGAAACAAAGGCGCGAACAAATTTCGAATGAGAGCTTGACAGAATAATGAAAACCTCAATTTATGACGACCGTAAGTATAAATGGAGTGCTGGAATGATGAATAGTTTGAAAATGAACCGCCGGCGTTTCCTCGGCGTCAGCGGGGGGGCTCTGGCTGCAGCAACCCTCGGCTCGGGACTGGGACAGCTTCGGGCCGCGAAAAGCGAGGAGGATCTGTCCAGGTTTCAAAAGAGGGGCAAAAAAGAATACATCGCCAGCAACTGCGCCATGTGCGTCAACAAGTGCGGTATCATCGGCGAGGTCATCGACGGGAAGCTACATAAGATCAATCCCAATCCAGAGCACCTCAAAAGCAGAGGGATGCTCTGCGCCAAGGGCAATGCCGGGGCCTCCCTGCCCTACAGCCCGGAGAGGCTGAAAAAGCCTTTGCTGCGAACAGGGAAGCGGGGCGAGGGCAAGTGGAAGGAAATATCCTGGGAGGAGGCTTACCGGCATGTGGCCCAAAATCTGGCCCGGTTGAAGCAGAAATACAAAAACAGATCGAGTGTGGCCTTTGCCTCGACCGAGGGGCTGCAGGAGGAGTTTTTCTACTACCTGGTCAGCGGTTTCGGGTCTTTGAACACGGTGCGGCATCCCACCCTGTGCCTGTCCACCAATATCCAGGGCTGGAGCTCTGTGTACGGTGTGTACCCGGACGCTGATCTACAGAACGCGGAATTCGTGGTCATGATCGGGTCCGACCGGGCTCAGTCCTTTATCACACCCGACTCGGTGGACTTTCAGCGCTTCAAGCCCAAGGGGCAGACCCTGGTCTATCTCGATCCCAGGTTCACGGAAACCGCGGCCAAAGCGGACAAATGGTTTGCGGTCAAGCCGCGGACCGACATGGCCTTTACCCTGGCTATGCTCTACGTGATCCTGGAGGAGGAACTCTACGACAAGACCTTTGCAAAGCGGGAGCTCCACGGATTTGAGCGATTCAGGGAGCATGTCTTTGCAAACGGCTACACCCCGGAGTGGGCGGAATCGAAATGCGAGATCCCGGCTGACGAGATCCGCTGGACTGCCAGGCAGTTCGCCAGGCATGCGCCCAGAAGTGTGATTTATCCCGGACGGCGCAGCTCGTTTTACGCCCATGAGGTCTACTTCCGGCAGACCTGCGCCATGCTGACCGCCATCTGCGGCTGCTGGGACGTGAAGGGTGGGATCGTGCCCAAGTCTTCGGTCCCCCTGAGCAGCCACACCCCTTTGTTTCCTTTTTTCTATGACGTCAAGGAGCGGGTGGACAAGGAAGCCGTGGGCATCGTCAAAAAGGTGGTCCCCTCGGTCGTGGATTGTCCCCTGGTGGGAACCGGGCTTCCGGAGGATTCCTGCGCCTTCTTGAGTGAGCGCGACGGCAGCTGGATCACCTTCCGGGAGGCTGTTCTTCACGACGAGCCCTATCCGGTCAGGGGATTTGTCTGCTTCAAGCAGAACCCTCTGCAGTCCGTGCCCAATACGGCCAAGACCCTGCAGATGTTGGAAAAAATGGAGTTCATCTGCGTTATCGAACAGCAGATGTCGGATACGGCCTGGTATGCCGATCTGGTTCTGCCCCATTCCACCTATCTGGAAAGCTGGGACCCCTGTCATGCTCTAAGCGGTATCTGGCCGGTGGTTGTAGCCAGGCAGCCGGTGATCCAGCCCCTGTTCAACACCAGGACCATGTTCGAGATTTCCAGGGGCATCCTCACGGAGATGCTCAAGATACCGGAGCTCTGGGACGATGTCGAAGCCGAGGCACTGGAGGATTTCAAGAAAACCGTCATGCAGGAGATCCTGGAGCAGCCCATCCAGAAGTACATGCAGCACCAGCTCAAGGATTATCCCGGCGGTTACGAGCGCATCCTGGAAAAGGGGGTGCTCGTGCCCTCTCAAAAGCCCAACTACGGCAAGACCAGGCAGAACGGCTTCCGGTTCAAGACCAAGACCGGGAAAATCGAGCTCTTCAACGAACGCTTTCACAAACGGGGCCTGGATCCCATGCCCAGCTACTGCGAACCGCTCAGGCCCCAAAAGGAAGGGGAATACCGGTTTCTGGTGGGCCGGACCGCCTGGCACACCCACTCCAGCACCCAGAACATCCCCCATCTCTGGGAGATCATGAAGGAGAACGCGGTCTGGATCAACACCGCCGAGGCCGCCAGGCTGGGGATTCACGACGGCCAGTACTGCCGGGTCACGAGCAAGGTTGGGCAGCAAACCCTCAAAGCCTATGTCACGGAGAAGATCCGGCCGGATGCAGTTTACTATGTCAATGGCTGGGGGCGCTTGAGTCCGGGGATGTCGCTTGTCTACAAGAAGGGAGGCTCCGAAGCCGAGATTCTCGAAGACACCATGGATTCCATCTCCGGCAGTGCAGCCATGCATGAGACGTATGTGACCATTGAAAAGGCCTGATATCCGATTTTCTCCTGCGGACCGCGGGCCGCAGGGGAAAATCGGATATAATGGCCATATCTTACTTATCAGCTTTGCCTATGGCAAAGCTGATATATCTTTGTTTAATTTAAGAATGAGGTCGGTTTTGTCGGGTCTGAAAAATCAAATGCTTACGCGAAGTTTCATACGATAAAGAAGGCAGGGAGTTATGTCACAACAACGCTACGCCATTGTGCTGGATACAAGGAAATGTTTGAACTGCAAGGCCTGTACCGTGGCCTGCAAGTTTGAAAACGACGTGCCGGTGGAGGACGAGGCCTACCGCATCTGGGTCACCGAAATGCCACTGACGGGCAGATTCCCCTATCTTCATCAGGAGTTTCAGCCCTCGCAGTGCCAGCACTGCGAGAACGCTCCCTGCGAAAAGGTCTGTCCCACCCGGGCCACCTTTACCACTGAGGCCGGAGCGGTTCTGGTGGATTATGACAAGTGCATTCTCTGCAAGGCCTGCATGGTGGCCTGCCCCTATGACGCCAGATTCGTCAGCCTGGAGCACAAGGCGGTTGAGAAGTGCACCCTGTGCATCCACCGTCTGCAGGAAGGACGGGAACCGGCCTGCGTGGAGACCTGTCCGACAAAGGTCAGGGTTTTTGGGGACCTGAACGATCCGAAAAGCGAGGTCAGCCGGCTTCTGGGATCTTCGAACTCTTACCGGCTGAAGCCTGAAAAAAACACCCGACCCAGGCTGTATTACGTGACCTGAAATTCTTCATTCCGGAGGTTTTATAACCATGTTCAGAGAACAGTTGCAAAGTGTGTATCAGATTCACAAGAACCATTCCCGGGACGTCCACAACCTCCCATTCATCTGGCTGGGGGCCGTTTTTCTGGTTCTGGGTCTCATCGGAGTCCTGCTCGTTCTGTTCAAGGGCCACGAAGCGGTCTACGGAGTCAGCCGGGAAGTGCCCTGGGGGCTGCTCATCGCCACCTATGCCTATCTGGTCATCACCTCGACCGGTCTGGCCTTCATCGGAGGTCTGGGGCATGCCTTTGGCTTCGAGAAGTTCGCCAAGATGAACAAGCGCATCGTTGTCCTGGCTTTCATTACCCTGCTGGCCGGATTCACCCAGATCGGAATGGAGTTGGGCCATCCCTTTCGTTTGATGTATCTCTTCCTTCTCTCTCCCCACTTCCAGGCCCCGATCGTCTGGATGGGGATTTTTTATTCCATGGAGCTGGTTATTCTGGGGGTGGAGCTGTACCTGATCTTTCGTCCCGGTAAGACCAACCGTCAGCTGACTGCAGTCTTCGGCTTTTTGGCTCTGCTCGTGGGGGTCATCGCCACCAGCAACCTTGGCTTCGTCTTTGGCTCCATCAACGCCAGGCCCTTTTACCACGGGATATACTTCCCGGTGTTTCTCGTGGTCTCCGGCATTGCGGCCGGAGCAGCCCTGCTGCTGGTGATCAACAACATCGTCTCCGGATTCAAGGTCAGGGAAGAGCTGCAGGATTCCATGCAGGCCCTGGGCAAGCTCATGGGGCTTGGCATCGGGGTCATGATCTTTCTCTACGCCTGGAAGCTCATCTCTTCGGTGTACAGCGAGCCGGAAGGTATGTCCCAGGCCGCACTGGCCCTGATTTCCGGCCCAATGGCTCTGCACTTCTGGATCGGGGAGGTGGGATTGGCTCTGGTTCTGCCCCTGCTGTTGATCGTCCTCTGCCGGGGCAGGAACTCGGCCATTCTCGGGCTGTCCGGCCTGATCTATATGCTCGGGTTGTTCTTTACTCGCTATGATTTTGTAGTGGCCGGACAACTTCCGCCGATGCGGCCGGGATTCGAAGGGTCCGGCGTTGACACGGTCAAGGGTCTGGTCCACTATACGCCCAGTCCTGTTGAGTGGATGATCTTTGCCCTGGGCCTCGGTGTATTCTTTTTTTTCTATTTTCTGGCCGAGCGATACCTGGACCTGCAAACGTGAACTTTAATCATGGAAGGTAAATAATGGCCTTTTTATTTAGAACGATCTTGATTTTCGGATGCATCTTTTTTACGGTATGTCTTCCTCCTGTCTGGTCCGCTGCCCCGGGGTCCGAGGCCCCGGCGTTCGAACTGAGCACCCTGGACGGTGAATCGGTTTCCCTGCGGGAGTATCGCGGCAGGAAAGCGGTGCTTCTGGTCTTCTGGACAACCTGGTGCCCCTATTGCAAAAATGAGCTGCTGGACATCGGAGAATTTCTGTCCGGATACAAGAAAGAGGCCCTGGCCGTTCTCGGGATCAACAGCGGCTGGCGGGATTCCGTCTCCAGAACGAAGCGTTTTCAGGAGCAATACGGGCTCGATATTCCTTTGGCCTTTGATCACGGTCATGAGGTCAGTCAGAGATACGGGATTCGCGGCGTGCCAACCATTTTGGCCGTGGACAGAGAAGGGGACATCGCCTTCTCCGGCCACAGGCTGTCTGATCGCCTGTCCGATGTGCTCGATGAACTGACAGCCCCCCAAATCGATCCGTAACATGAGTTTTCCAGCAGGGCAGGACATGGCAAATCAATCAGCACATGTACATTTTCCTCCGATTGAGGAGTTTCAGACCCTGAAGCTCAAGGAACTCATCTATGAGATCGTCAAGTGCTGTGAGGACAGAAGAATTTATGAAAATCAGAAATTCGGCATTCCCTATGCCGCGGTGCAATGTCTGCTCTTGTTCCGTGACGAGCGTTATCTGACGGTCAAGACCATAGCCCTGCGCCTGGAGGTGGCCAAAAGCAGGGTCACCAAACTGATCAACGGGCTGATCGACAAGAATCTGGTCAAACGCATTGATGATCCGCAGGACTCCCGGGTCAAACTCATCAGCCTGACTCCGGAGGGCAGGGAAAAGGTCCGGGAGATCGAAACCTTTCACTTTGAGCTCCACAATAAGCTCCTGAAGCGGATTCACCCCCACGAACGGGAGGGGCTGCTGGCCTGCCTGGAAAATCTGAAATACTACATGGATGCCGTCAAACAGGAACTTATAGAAGGGTAAAAAAAAGCCCCTTGCGGATTTACCGCCAGGGGCGCCTTTTTTTTTTGATGTCACCCCCTGGTCTTACATTACCAGGTATCTGTCGCATTCCTCGATCATTTCCGCATTTCTGGCCTGGGTCACAAACTCCTTGAAGCCCACCCCCGGCACTTCTCTGCCTTCCAGGCCATTGGCCCGGAAGCTGACATCGCAGACATAGAGCTTGCCCAGCCCCACCAGATTCTTGAACCGCTCCTCCTGGGTCAGGAGTACGCTTCTGCCGGTGAAGAAGATCCTGAGGTCCACATCTTTGTTCGCGGCAGCACTGGCCAGGCCGATAACATTGTCGAGATGCTTATCCGAGGTCACGCAAAGTCCTAAGGTTCGAGACATGGAAATCTCCTATAGCTCTTTGAGTCTGATATTCTTACATTCTTGTTTGGATTTTGTGATTTGAGTATTGGAATTTATTTGTTATTTGGGATTTGATATTTGTGATTTGCTTCAAGATCGTGATGGTTTAGGTTAACAGAATTTTATGTATTTCATGGCACAGAATTACGCGTAAGGCACCAAAAATCCGGATCACCACCAGGAGATCACCTTGTCCGCGACAAAGATGTCCTCCACAAGCTGATCCCAGTCGACATCGCCGGAATAGAGACGCACCCGCTTCTCTTCCGGCTCGGCCACAAGTTCGAGCAGCTCTGTCGTGGTTTGATCTGGCTCTGTTCGAAGAATATGCAGGGTATGCATTGACAACTCCTTATCTCCTCTAAAATTATACTCTAGGCCTGCGGTCAGCTACAGCCTTTTGTCAGGCTTTCAAGGCTTTTCCCTTTACATAGGGCAGTGCTAAAACGGGATCACGATGTCGCTTTCCCTGATCTTGTCTCCGATCTCAGCCAGGTTCGCCGGCTGAAAGCCGTACCTGTCCACATTGACCTGATTGTTGGAAAAGCGCAGCCCCTCCATTTCATCCAAAAACTCCATGTTTTCGGAGTAGGCCTCATCCATGTCTGCGATCTCATGATCCAGAACAAACATGGATACCTCAGCCATTTCCAGCAAAGCCCCCAGACTGGTTCGCAGGGCTTCGTACTGCTGGTGCGGGTCTTTGACCAGAACGGCAATTTTTTTCATATGATACCTCAGCTAGTCTAGAAAAAACTGTCACTTGTTTTACTGATCCAATTTTGGTTTTATCGACAGAGGCACATGATTTCTCGACTTCAGGCCTTGTATTCACAAAAAGTCAAGTTGGATCAGTATAAAATAAAGCCCTTTTTGCTTCTTTTTGGAAAAAGAAGTTCGATAATTTTTCCGGGAAGACGTCTGACGTCTTCCCGGAAAAATTATTTGATCCTGATGTAGTAGTGGGTCCTGCCTCCGGCCTTGTCCTCCATGCCCAGAAATTCGGCTTTGCCCTTGTTGCAGTAATCCGGGATGTCGTTCTTGGAACCGGGGTCGGTCCCGATGATCTCGAGGGTTTGACCGGATTCCATCCCCTTCATGGTCTTTTTGGCTTTCAAGAGGGGCATGGGGCAGGTCAGGCCCGAAGTGTCCAGCACTTGATCCGCTTGAATGGTTTCCACATCCATAGAACGCTCCTTTTTTCTGATCCGATGTTTCTTTCGAGCGGGAGCCAGACGGCTTCCAGGCTTGAGGCCCAGCCGGCGGCAGGAAAGCCGAAACGGATCAGTAAGGTTATAGTGTTACGTGCAGAAAAACTTTATTTTTTGGGATATTGAAACATGTTTTCCTGACTAAATGGTAACCCTATGAACGAATTTAGTCAAACAATTTTTTAACCTATCTGTTTGGCCCCATAAAGTCTTCAAGTCCTTGGCAAGATTTCCTTTTTAAAGCCGATCTTCTGCAAGAAGGTTATCATCGGGCACCAGTCGCTAAAGGCCGACTGGAGCAGATTGGCCCCGACAAAGGCGGTGAACAGCAGCCACCACGGGGAGTGGCCCACGGCGAGCAGCACGCTTGCCAGGACGAAAAAACCGGCGATGCCTCGTAACAATCGGTTGATACCCATAGTTTTTCTCCTTTGTTGTTGATTTATCGAACTGAATGAATCTTGAACATAGTAAAACAACTCAACCTTGACTCTTTTGAAGCATGAATTGGCCTTAGAACGAATAGCGCAGGCCGAGATACCAGTTGCTGTTGTTTTCAAACTGACCAAAGAACGTATGCTCCTCCTCTCCAAAAAACAGGTTGCCTCCGGTGACTACGGTCCAGGCGTCGCTGTATTCATAAGTTACCTGGGGTCGGAGGTAGGCATCCTGATCGGAGGGGGAATAAAAGGTGAACAGGGAAAGGGTCAGGTCCTGGTTCAGGAGGAGCTTGGTCAGCCTGAGGGTCAGAAGATGACGGTTCTCATCCCTGGCCTCGGCCCCGGGTGGGAGATGGGACCTGTACGCATCATAATCCTGAAGATGTTCCAGGTAGTACTGGACGGAGCCGGTGAACTCCGTGGCCAGCTCCTGCTCGTAGCCGAGCAGGAGACGGACTTCGCTGTTGTTCACGAACGGGTCATCTCCTGCCCGGTCTTCCCGGGAGTCATAGTAGCCGAACTCGATGTTTCCGATTCCCGGTCCGATTGTCCCCTGCAGGCTGGCCCCGTAGACATTGAGCTTTGGAAACAGAAATTTACCGGTGGCCGGGTCCTGTCCGGCCGGGCTCTTCCAGTATCCGAAATAACTGTACACAGCCAGTTCATAGCCGGCTAGGTTCCGGTAGGCCCGCAGGGCGATTTCGTCGTTGTCAAACCAGTCATCCGGTTCTCTGGTTTGTATCTGATTGTCTTCCCCGGCGATTCTCCCCAGCCTGGGGTTCCAGTAGCTGAGGCGTTCGCCGTCCACGAAGCGGTCCGGGTCGAATTTGGGGGTGTAGACCAGGTTCAGATTGAACAGATCGTTGAACCAGCCGAGGCGGACGGCGTCGCCCGGCGCCTTGAGGTACTCCACGTCCCGGCCGCTGAGAAAGGAGACCCAGTCCTTGGGAAAGAGGTCGTTGATGAATATCAGGTCTCCGGTGCCCCAGGACAGGACCTGTCGTCCGGCCCGGATGTCCACTGACGGCAGCGGGGAAAAGGTATACCTGGCCTGGCGGAGATCGAAATCGACCTCATCAGAGATGTCGTCCAGAATGATATCCGCCGTCAGGTCAAAGCTGCCCGCGTCCCAGAACTTTTCGGTCTCCAGCTGCAAACGGGCTTCTCCCAGGCTGGCCTCTTCGGACTGGACTGGATCAGACTGCAACCTCGGCCCGTAGCGGCCCTCCAGGAAGCCGTGCAGGGGAAATCCGAAGGGTTCGGTCCATCCGGCTTCCTGCCGGCCGGAATCCTGTTCAGGAGTCTGGTCTTTTTCCGGGGCTAATCCGGACGGCAGGGCGGGCTCCTGGCCATCCCCGCCTTCAAGACCCGCGGGCAGGCCGGGCTCTTCCCGTGTATCCCGGGCCGGCTCTGCGGAATCAGCCGAATCACCGAGACCCGCGGGCAACTTTGGTTCCCGGGTTCTGTCTGCATCCGAGGTACCCAGACCCTCCGGCAGGGCTGGTTCTTCGGCCCGGACGGGAAGAGCACAGCCGATCACAAGAAACATGATCAGCAAGAAAACAGATCCTGGTTTCATCATCGCAGGTATTTCCTGGGGGCCCGGCGAAGATAGCGTTCGCTGAAGATATCGTCGGGCAGGCCGTTGTTGTAGGACACATCGCTGAACTCCAGCACGGTATGTCCACCGCTTTCCAGGTCGCTCATCTTCTGCTTGGTGATGGTGGTTTTCCCCTGGATCTCTTTTACCTCGAGAACGCTCATCTCACGGTACTTTGTGCCGTTGCGAAAGTATTCGGCCTTGACCGGAAGAAAGGTGGACTTGTGGACATACATGATGTAATGCTCGAATTCTACCATTTCAGGCTTTTTGGGGGTGTTTTTGAGGACATAGTAGTTGTCCGTGGTCTCGACCAATTCGTGCCTGTCCTCTTCGATCCCCCGGCCGGAGACGTCCTCATAGAAAAAATGCGAGCCCACGAAACTGGTCCGTTCATCCGAGGCTGCGATGCGCTTGGTGACATCCAGGGCCGGCAGGTAGAGCCAACGATCGTCATCTTCGCCGACATGCTTCCAGACCATGAACACTGTTCCACGTTCATCCGAAGGCCGGTGAAAGTAGACGTAGAAGCGCTGCTCCCGGTCCTTATCATCCATGTTCTTGCGCAGGATGGTCAGGGTCTTGTGCCGGGTCCTGCCCTGGGTGTCGTTGATGGTCATCTCCACCTTGGCCTTGCCGTCTTCTCCCTGATAGTAGGCCATGTGGTTGGCCCTGGCCACGATTTCACCTACGTCCGGAGCGGCGGCCCCGGCCGGAAAGGTAGTGAAAACAAAGAAAACAAGAAAGAAGACTCGTCGTGAATAAGATCTTCGCATCATAGAAATCCTCCTTTTAAATTTTACCTGCAGACAGATAAAATTTACTGAAGTTTGCCATCAACTTAAATCTATAACAAATAATTAAAGCTCATCCAGTTTTTGCGTATTTTTAGTGCTTCAGATGCCTCATTTTCTTGTCCGTCATTCCGGCGAAGGCCGGAATCCAGTCAGGCGGTGCTTTGATATAAGTCCTTCCAAGCAGGGTGCCATTTCTCTTGTTCACCAAAATGTATACGGCAGGCTCCTTATCCACATCCTGTAATGCTTTTACTGGATTCCGGCCTTCGCCGGAATGACGGAGGAGGTGACGCAACGTTTCTTTATTGATCAAACTGGGCGTCTGCGGCCAGAGGCGGGCTGACCACTGACCTCTGTCTTCAATCCCAGCATTCCAGCATGCCAGCATGCCAGCATGCCAGCATCTCCCGCATTCATTCCCTCATCCCTCCTCTTTCCAGCAAGCCGCCCGCCTGGACATGAAGGCGCAGAAAAGAAACAACAGCGGCAGAGCCCCCAGGCTGATCCAGGTCCAGGCGGTCCAGCCCGCTCGCAGGAACTGCTGGATATTGATCAGGACCAGGGCCAGGGCGGCCAGGCCGCTGATGAAGCAGGTCCCGCCTTTGCACAGCAGGGACAGGCCCCTGCTCCGGGGAAAGAGCAGGGGTTCGAGATAGGGGATGATCGAGGGCAGCAGGATAAGGGTGGCCGCTCCGGAGACAAGCATGATGGAGGCCATGAAGAAGCCCACAGTCACGTAAGGCAGCAGCGGGGCCAGCAAAAGCGGGGTGAAACCCAGGGCGATGACCACCACATTCCGGCTGATGGCCCTGGCCGGCTCCCCAAAGACGCGGGAAACGGTGTTCTGCCACTGCCCCTGCTCGGCCTGCAGGACCCTGGCCCGGACAAGGAAATGAATGGCGAAATCCACAGCCAGGCCGATGGTCAGGGAAGACAGGACCGCCACCGGCATGTCGTAGTTTTTGCCCGCCAGGCCTATGGCTCCGTAGATGAATCCGATGGTCACGGTCAGGGGGACCATGGACAAAAGCCCCCACAGGGCTGAGCGGAAGAGAAGGGTCATCATCAAAAGGACCACCAGAAAGCTGCCCAGAAAGGCCTTGAGCATCCCGCTGACCATCTTGCTCTGCCAGACCACATTGATATAGGTCAGGCCGAACCATTCGGCCTGCAGATCGGCCGGTGGCGGATTTTTTTTCAGAAACTGGTCCACGGCCTCAACCACCCGGGTCATGTCCCGGTTGTCGCCGCTTTTGAGCTGCACCCACAGGCTGGCCTGTCGATAGTCCGGGGTGACGAAATGCCACAGGTCCTGGGGGCGGTGACTGCTCTGGTAGGTGACCAGGGTCTGGGCCACGGCCCGGGCGGAATCGGGTATCTTGAAGGCCTCGGCCCTGCCTTCAAAAAGTTCGCGGTGCACGGTCTTGACGATGTCGGTCAGGGAATTGGATTTACCCACTATACCGGTTTCAAGGAGGGCCTCTTCCAGGGAAGCCATGTATTTGAGAACCTTCGGGTCCTTGAAGACATCATCCCGGGACTGCTCCTGATCCAGAAAACGCTGGAGCTCTTCCCAGGCATAGACCGCCTCTCCGGAGGCTGCTTCCAGTCTGTTCTGGATGAAATCCTGCAGTCCGGACAGGAGGCCTTCCCTGCCTGCGGCATCCGGGGTCAGGTCCTTGACCTTTGCGGCCAGTTCGTCGGCCAGTTTCGGAGTAGCCGGTTCAAGGGCTTCCTCTTGGACAAAGATCTGCAGGCGCTTCTGGAGATCAGCGGTGTATTGCCGGGGGGAAAAGCTTTTCGCTTGTGGTTCGAGATTCAGGTAGGCCATGTAGGTCCCGCCGAAATGATCGTTCAGGACCTGGTCCGCCACCCGGATGGAATGGTCTTTTTTAAACCATTTGGTTGGGTTGTCATTGATCACGATCTGGGTGATGCCGTATATGGCGATGATCACCAGAACAGCGGTGATGCTCAAATAGACTTTGCCTCTACGGTAGGTGGAACTCCCGATGAACTGCAAAAAGCGGCCCAAGAGGCCGGCTTCTGAAGAGGCGTCTGACCCCCGGGTTTGCATTCCGAAGTTCTCCAGCCTGTGTTCCGGGATGAACATGATGTAGGCCGGAATGAGAACGATGGTCAGGGCCCAGGCAACGAGAATACCCAGGGCCACGAATATCCCGAAGACCTGAACAGGGGGGATCGGGGTCAGGGCCAGGGAGGCGAATCCGGCGGCCGAGGTGACCGAGGTGAAGAGCATGGGCAAAAACAGGGTCTCCAGGGTGTACTTGATGGTCCGGACTCTGTCCCTCATTCTTTGGTAATGATCGAAAAATTCGGAGAGGATATGAATCGAGTCCAGAACCGCAATGGGCATTATGAAGATGGGGATCATCGAACTCATGATGTGGATGGTGTTTCCGGAGATGATCAAGGCCGACATGGTCAAGATCACCGAGGCCATGGCCACCAGCATGGGTGAGATGATCAGCAGCAGGTTGCGGAAAAAATAGAGCATGAGCAAAAAGATGACCAGCATGGCCAGGGGGGCGGAGATGGCCATCTGTTTGAACATCTGCACTCCAAAGACATCGTTGGCTACGGGCAGGCCGGTGATGTGCCACTGCTCGTTGCCCTGGAAACCGTTTATTTTGTCCTTCAGCTTGGCCCAGACCTCATAGCTCAGGTCCTTGGAGGTGATGGGCAGATATAGGGCCAGAGCCTGTCCGTCTTCGGACACCAGGGTGCCATTTAAAAAAGGGATGTTCTGGGCTTTGTCCCGCACGGCCAGGGCCTCTTTCTGATTTTCAGGAGGTTCGGACATGAGCCACTCGAAGCGGACAGTGCCCACCCCGCCCTGCTCGATATTGTCCACGGTGGACGGGGCGATGATATCAGCCCGGACCACCCCGCCCCGGGGATCTTCGCTGCCCACTGCCTCGCCCTGAAGGGTCTTGGCATACTCCGTAAGTTGGTAGACCCGCTCCAGGGAGTCCTTATTGAAAACGCCCTGGGGATGTTCTTCGTTGACCACGCCCACGACAATGATATCGTTCAGGTCGAACTTTTCTTTCATCCGGTTATGAAAGATCCGGACCGGTTCTTCCGGGCTGAGCATGTTTTCCGGATCTGTGTCAACCTGCAAGGGGTTGAGGGCTGAAAACTGCCCGGGCCAGATCGAGGGCAGGGCTGCCAGCAGGGCCAGGACCAGCGCTGTCAGGGCGATGATCCCGAGAACGATCCGGGGACGATTGGTAGAGGTCTCACTGACGAACCGGGCTAGACTCATGTTTTGTCTCCATTGCCAATTCTGGGCTTCTGGAGCGTTGGCTCCAGAAGCCCAG
>JAIPER010000051.1 GCA_021737115.1 Desulfohalobiaceae bacterium | reverse complement strand
GGGGAGCGCGGAGCGGGGAGTGAGGAGTGGGGAGCGCGGAATGTGGGATGTGATACTGATCCAATTTTGGTTTTTACAACAAAGATTGCTGATCCCAAGGCTCCATGCCTAAATTTCCAAATAAGCTGAGTTGGATCAGTATAAGTTGGATCAGTAGAGCATCTTGTTCGTTGCCGGACAGGTGGCCAGGCATGCTCACTGTGAAAGTGATGAAGAGGGAGTGCTTCTACACAAAACCCGAAACGTGATATGAAAAGTTTGACCCAGAAAAGAGGACCCCGACTGCAGGGAAAGCGAGTTGCGGTGGTGGGGGCCGGCAGGTCGGGAGTAGCGGCGGCCAGACTGGCCCGGGCCGCAGGGGCCGGGGTCTGCCTGCTGGAACGGACAGCGTCGGCCCTTGCTCCCCATTTGCAAGACGAACTGCAGGCATCCGGAGTAGAGCTCAGAATCGGGGAGCACGCAGCGCAATATTTTTCCGACGCGGAACTGGTCATCCTCAGTCCAGGGATTCCAGCACGGGACATACTTCCACTGCTGCCTGGCCCAGAGGAGATTCCGGTTGTCTCCGAACTGGAGATGGCTTCCTGGTTTGTGTCCGAACCGGTTATCGCCGTGACCGGAAGCAACGGCAAGACCACAACGGTCTGCCTGATCAGCCGGATTTTTGAATCCCAGGGTTGGGACGTCTTTCTGGGGGGCAATATCGGCACCCCTCTCTCGGAGTATGTCCGCAAACAGGAGCGGGCGGACCTTGTCATTCTCGAAGTGTCCAGTTTTCAGCTGCAGAACACGTCCACCTTTCGACCCTCGATCGCGGTGTTTTTGAATTTCAACTTGAATCACCTGGATTACCACCTGGATATCCAGGAGTACTGGCAGGCCAAGACCAGGATCTTTGTAAACCAGGACCTGGGGGATACGGCCATCCTGCCCGGTGAATGGCGGGACCGTGAGATCGAACCTCTCAAGGACCGGGTCCGAAGAATCTATATCGAGGGCTGTGATGATTTTCGGTGTCTGCATCTTCTGGGTGGCCACAACAGGATGAATATGGAGGCCGCCAGCCTCGCCTGCGGATGCTTCGGCATAGAACAGGAACAGGCCCGTGCCGCGATGAGGACCTTTCAGGGACGTCCACATCGCCTGCAGCTCATTCGGGAAGTGGATGGCTTGCAATTTGTCGACGATTCCAAGGCGACGACCCTAAAGGCCCAGGAGGCTGCTCTGAAGAGTTTTCAGGCTCCGATCCTCCTGCTGGCCGGGGGGAGGTTTAAAGGGGGCCGGCCGGAGCGGCTGGCCGAACTGATTGCCGACCGGGTCAAGGCGGTGGGTTTGTTCGGGGAGAGCCGGGAGCTCTTTAGCGAGGCTTGGAAAGACAGCGCTCCCCTCTTCTGGGAACCGACCCTGGAAAAGGCCTTTCACAGGATCGTTTCCCTGGCGGCAGGGGGGGATGTGATCCTGCTTTCTCCGGGGACCTCCAGTTTCGATCTCTTTGAAAACTATGAGCAGCGGGGCCGGGCCTTCAGCGATCTGGTCCGGGGGTATAGGTCAGACCCCGCGGTTTAAAGGAAAAAACCAAAACCCAATCGGTATAACGGCTTTACCATGACGCAGGCTCCGGACAACCAGAAGAAAGTCCAGAGGATCGAACTGGACATCGCCCTGTTGGGCTCGGTGCTGGTCCTGATGGCCTTGGGTCTGCTGATGGTCTTCAGTTCCAGCGGGATCATGGCCGAGCGGGTAAAGGGGGATGCCCTCTATTTCTTCAAGAGACAGGTCGTTTACTCCCTGCTGGGACTGGGCGTGATCTGGGCCGTACTGTCCATCCCCCGGGCCTTTTTCTACAGATCGGTCTATGTCTGGTTTTTGGGAAGCATCCTGCTGTTGGGTCTGACTTTTTCCCCTCTGGGAATCACCGCGGGCGGTGCCTGCCGCTGGATAGACCTGGGTGTGGCCACGTTTCAGCCCCTGGAAGCGGCCAAAGTCACTTTGGTCCTCTATCTGGCCTATTTTTTCAGCCAGAAACAGGACAAACTCAAAACCTTCAGTGTGGGCTTTCTGCCCCCGTTGTTTTTTACCGGTCTCCTGGCCGGGTTGTTGCTCCTGCAGCCGGATTTCGGGGGGGCGGTCTTTCTGGTGCTGCTCTTTTTACTCATGAGCCTGGTGGCGGGAACCAGAATGAGCTATCTCTTCGGCTCGGTGCTTTTAAGCGCTTCTCTGGCCGGAGTCATGATCCTCCAGGCCCCGTACAGGCTTGACCGCTGGCTGGCCTTTCTGCACCCTTTTCAGAACGCGCAGACCACCGGCTACCAGCTGGTCCAGTCCCTGTACGCTCTGGGCGCCGGGAATCTCTTCGGCCAGGGGCTGGGGGAAGGCAAACAGAAGCTCTTTTTTCTGCCCGAGGCCCACAACGATTTTATCCTGGCCGTACTTGGCGAGGAACTCGGCTTTATCGGGATTTCCCTGGTCTTTGTCTGCCTGGGGATCATCCTGATCAAAAGCATTCACATCAGTCTCAGACAGCCGGTACTCCAGGATCGCCTCACCGGCCTGGGGCTGGCCCTGGTCATCCTGCTGGGCGCTTTCCTGCACGCGGCAGTGGTCCTGGGCTCTGTGCCCCCGAAGGGATTGCCGCTGCCGTTTATCAGCTATGGGGGCTCGAACATGCTGGCCATGTCCTGGTCCGTGGGCATGATCCTGAAGATCGGAACCCAGAGGAGATAACCCGGATTGAAACGGATGGTCATTGCCACCGGTGGAACCGGAGGTCACATTTTTCCGGCACTGGCAGTAGCCCAGGCCTTGAAAGCCGGCTTCCCCGGGATTGAACTCAGATTCGTCGGCGGGGACAGCGGTCCGGAATCCGAAATCATCCCCAGGGCGGGGTTTCCCTTTTGGGGCCTCCCGGCCAAAGGGGTTCTGGGAAAGGGAATAATAAGCAATATTGGCACGTTGTCCTGGATGCTTCAAAGTCTGGTCAAATGCCGGAGATTTTACAAATACTTTGGCCCGGAGCTGGTCCTGGGCTTTGGGGGCTACGCCAGTTATGTTCCGCTTCGCCTGGCCGTCCGGCAGAAGAGAACAACGGTCATCCACGAGCAAAACAGGAGCCCGGGGATGTGCAACCGCCTGCTGGCCAAACGGGTGGACCGTATCTTTCTGTCTTTTCCAGATGACGGCACCTGCTTTGACCCGACCAGGGTGGTGGTCACCGGGAATCCCGTCCGGGCGGATCTGGCCGGTGTCGGAGATCGGCAGAAGAAGTACTATGGAAACAATCGAAACGGGAAGAATGTCCTGGTTCTGGGGGGGAGTCAGGGGGCCAGGGCCATCAATGAGGCCGTAGTCAAGGCCCTGCCGGTCTTGAAATCCCAGGGAGTCAGCCTCAGGCACCAGACGGGCCGGGCCGATTGGGAGAAGGTCAGACAGGCATATCAGTCTCAGGACATGGATCCTGAACAGGTCTGTGCCTTTATTGAGGACATGGCCGCAGCTTATGTCTGGTCCGATCTGGTCGTATCCAGGGCCGGGGCTTCCACGGTTGCCGAGCTCATGGCCGTGGGGAGACCGAGTATTTTGATCCCCTATCCCTATGCGACCGGCGGGCATCAACTCCACAATGCCAGGGAGCTGGAAAAGTGGGGGGCGGCCATGGTTCTGGAGCAGAGTTATCTCCAGGAGGTGGATTTCGGACGGATGGTCACTGATCTGCTGGCGGTCCCGGAAAAATTGTCGGAAATGGGACTTGCCGCCGGCAAAAGGGGACATCCGGAGGCGGCCCGGGAGATCGTCAGGGAACTCGAGCGGTTGGCAGGGGATTGTTGAGAGAGGTTCTGATCAGAAATATAGGATCGCAAATGGCCGGGTCTCCGAAAAGAGAAGGGCTTCTTTCGACCTGTTTTTTTTCAAAAGAGAAGGAAATTCGATGTTCGAATTTCGACACTCTCCCACCTGTAAGGTAAGAATCCATGATGATAAACAGTTATCCACAATTGAGTCGGTGACAAGGCCAGAAATTCGAACCATGAAAGGAAAAGTACAAAACATTCATATGGTGGGCATTGGGGGTTCCGGCATGAGCGGAATCGCCGAAGTCCTTGTCAACCTCGGCTATCGGGTTAGTGGATCTGATATCAAGCAGAACGGTGCCGTTGCCCGCATGCAGGATATCGGGGTCAGGGTCTGCCTGGGCCATGCTGCCGCAAACCTCGATCAGGCGGATGTTCTGGTCAAATCCACCGCAGTCGCTGACCAGAATCCGGAGGTCATGGAGGCCAGGAATCAGGGAATACCAGTGATCCCCCGGGCGGAGATGCTGGCCGAGTTGATGCGCCTGAAGACCGGAATCGCCGTGGCCGGTACCCACGGCAAGACCACGACCACTTCCCTGTTGGGAAGCGTTTTCATCGATGCGGGTTTCGATCCCACGGTGATCATCGGGGGACGGTTGAACAGCCTGGGCAGTAACGCCCAGCTGGGGCAGGGGGAATTCCTGATAGCCGAAGCAGACGAATCCGATGGCTCTTTTTTGTGTCTGTTGCCGATCATGACCATTGTTACCAATGTGGACAGGGATCATTTGGATTTTTATCCGGACTTGAAAACGATTGAAGATTCGTTTGTCCGTTTTTTGAATCAGATTCCGTTTTACGGGACCAATGTGGTCTGCGGGGATGATCCGGGCGTGCAGCGGATATTGCCCCGGGTGAAAAGGCCTCTACTGACCTATGGGTTTGCCGAGGGAAACGCTGTCCGGGGGGAGATCACGGATTCTGGAACTGTCAGTCGTTTCCGGGTCCTGATCCAGGGCCGGGCCTGGGGGGAGATCGTTTTGTCCCAGCCGGGGGAGCACAATGTCCTGAACGCTCTGGGGGTCATCGGTCTGTCCCTGCAGGCCGGGATACCCAAACAGGCCATCATCAGAGGGTTGGAACGATTCATCGGAGTCGGCCGGCGCATGGAGAAGAAAGGTCAGGTCGGGAACATCCCGGTTATTGATGATTACGGTCACCACCCCACAGAGATAAGGGCCACCCTGGAGACCATGAAAAAGGTCTACCCGGACAAACGGCTGGTGGTTGTCTTTCAACCCCACCGCTTTTCCAGGACCAAGGCCTTGTTCGGAGAGTTTTGCCGGGCCTTTGACGCTGCCGATCTGCTTATTTTGACCGAGATCTATCCGGCCTCCGAAGATCCGATACCGGGGATCAACGGCAACAGTCTGCTCCAGGGAATCCGCCAGGTCGGCGGGGGGCAGGCGGTCTTTTGTCCGGATTTCGATCAATGCCTTCGGGCCTTACAGGAACAGGTCAGTGCAGGGGATGTGGTTCTGACCCTGGGAGCGGGCAGTGTCTGGCAGCTGGGGGAGAGTTTTTTACTATCTGCAAATAGAGACTGATGCGTGTACTATCCAATCCAAGCCTGGCCGAGAGAACCTCATTGCGCCTGGGAGGCTGGGCTCTGGCCGAGGTTTGCATCGAAGAGGAACAGGACTGGGAAAAACTGCCGGAGGTCTTGCACCGTTTGGGCGGTGCCCCTCTGGTCCTTGGCCGGGGCAGCAACGTCCTGGCCAAGGATGGAGAACTCCCCCTGATTTTGCTTCGGGTGCCTGGACAAAAGGGTGGGTCGTGGGGGCAGGAGGAAACCTCGGTCCAGGCCTTGGCCGGTCAATCCTTGCCGGGATTTTTGGCTTTTCTGCAGAGACATTCTCTGTCCGGACTGGAGGGGCTGACCGGGATTCCGGGAACGATCGGCGGGGCAGCGGCCATGAATGCCGGTTCCTATGGCTGCAGCCTGGATGAGTATCTGGAGCGGGTGCAGCTCTGGACCCCGGAAGAGGGTTTATTCTGGCGAAAGGCCCAGGATGTGCGGTTCGGGTACCGTTTCTTCGATCCGGGTCTTCAGGACCGCTTCTGGGTCGTGACCAGGGTGGAATTCAAGGCCCTGCACAAAGAGGACCCCCAAGCCGTCAGACAAAACATGCGCCGGGTGTATCAGCAGAAAAAACAGACCCAGCCGATCCTGTCCCGGACCTGCGGCTGCGTCTTTAAGAACCCCGATCCCGAGAGTCCGGCCGGCGCTCTTTTGGAAGACTGCGGGCTGAAGGGCTTCCGCTGCGGGGGGATGGGTTTTTCAGAGATCCATGCCAATTTTATGGTCAACCACAAAAGGGGCAAGACACATGAGGCCCTGGCGCTGATCGAGATCGCCCGGGAGAGATGCAGGAATCGGTTCGGATTCGAGCTCGAACTCGAGGTCCGGGTCATCGGGGACTGAATCGGCTATGCCTCAAAATGTGTACAAGGTCGATAAGAGACAGGCAAAAAACGGGTTTTTCTCTCTGGTCATAAGGATTTTGATCCGCCTCCTGCAAGCGGCAGGATTTGTTCTGCTTCTGTTCTGGGTCAGCTGGGGATTGCTGAAGGGGCATCAGTGGCTGATCCATACCCCGGAGCTGGCGATCAAGGATATCCGGATCACAGGCAACCACCACTTCGCAGACGCAAGGATCATGAAAAAGGCAGGAATCAAAAGGGGCCAGAATATCCTCCAGCTCAGAATCAATGAGGTCAAGGGCCGCCTGGTCAAGGACCCGTGGATCGAATCGGCGCTTATCAGGCGGGAGTTGCCCAGGACACTGCACGTTCAGGTCGAAGAACGCGTGCCCGTTTTCATGATCCAGAAAGAGGAAGCCGTTTTTTATGCCGATGCCGGGGGGCGCGAAATTGCGCCGGTGCGGGCCGATCGTTTCATCTCTTTACCCCAGCTCGTTTTCGATGACGCTTCTGTCGCACAACGCCGCAAGCTGGATCTCCTCCACAGTTGTTTTCTGAAAAAGCAACTCCCCTTCAGCCTGGCTGAATCCAGCTGGCTCCGTTTTGTGGCTGCCGGTGAGCTGGTTGAATTTTATCTGCAAAACAGGCGGTTGAAGGTCGTGCTGAGCACCAGGGGGCTGGTTCAAAATATTGAAAACCTGAAGCGGATCTGGCGCGATCTGGAGAATCGGGGGGAACTGGACCGGGCGATCCGGATTGTGGTGGCCAAAGATATCGGGTGGGTCAAAAAGGAGAATCAGGTATGAGTTCAAAGCCGGAAATTGTGGTCGGACTGGATATCGGCACGACGAAGATCTGTGCGGTCGTCGGTGAGGCCACCCCGGACGGAGGCGTGGATGTGGTCGGGATAGGCATGAATCCGTCCACCGGGCTCAGAAAAGGGGTGGTGGTCAATATAGAACAGACCGTAAAGTCCATCAAGAAAGCCCTGGAAGAGGCCGAACTCATGGCCGGTTGTGAAATCCGCAGCGTCTATGCCGGAATAGCCGGGAGCCACATCATGGGCTTCAACTCGCACGGGGTGATCGCGGTCAAAGGCGGCGAGGTGACCCAGCGGGATGTGGAGCGGGCCCTGGACGCGGCCAAGGCGGTGGCTATCCCTCTGGACCGGGAGTTGATCCACATCCTGCCCCAGGAATATATCGTCGATGATCAGGGAGGGATCGAAGATCCTCTGGGCATGGCCGGAGTGCGTCTGGAAGTCAAGGTCCATATTGTCACCGGGGCGGTCTCCAGCGCTCAGAATATTGTCCGTTCCTGTCACCGGGCCGGGCTGGACGTTTCTTCCATTGTCCTGGAATCCCTGGCTTCTTCGGGTGCAGTGCTCACGGAAGAGGAGCGGGAAATAGGGGTGGCCCTGGTGGATATCGGCGGCGGGACGACCGATGTCTCCATTTTTTCCAATGACTCCATCAAACATATCTCTGTTTTGGCCCTGGGCGGGGCCAATTTGACCAATGATATCGCTTTTGGCCTCAGGACCCCCATGCGCAGCGCGGAAAAGATCAAAATCGAGAAGGGATGCGCCATTGCGGATATGGTCCAGACCAATGAGACCATAGAAGTGCAGAGTGTCGGGGGCCGCGACCCCAGGACTGTCTCCAGGCGGGTCCTGGCCGAGATCTGCGAGCCCAGAATAGAAGAGATCCTGAATCTGGTGGACCAGGAATTGTTCAAATCGGGATACAAGGAATTGGTCGGGGCCGGCGTGGTCCTGACCGGAGGCTCCTCTTTGATCGAAGGGATTGCCGAACTCGGGGAACAGGTCTTCAGTCTCCCGGTACGTGTGGGATATCCTCAGGGTATCGGCGGCTTGAAAGATGTCGTGGATAACCCGAAATTTTCGACAGCGGTGGGGCTTCTGCTTCACGGGGCGGATTCGAAAAAAAACAGTCTGCGGCTCCGGATCGCTTCAGGAGAGAAACGGATGTTTCAGCGGATACTGTCCTGGATGCGCCGCTGGTTTGCGGACGTGACCTGACATCTGAGCGAAAGAACGCTCAGATGTCAGATTTGCTTCTGGCAAATCTGACATATAATTACGCGAAGTTTCACAAAAGGTTGGATTAAGGAATTAAAGGAGGTCGTTATGGATTTTTTAGAGATCGAACCTGAAGGCAACGCCCAGATCAAGGTCGTCGGTGTCGGCGGAGGTGGCGGCAATGCCATCAACAACATGATCAACTCCTCCCTGAAGGGGGTCTCCTTCATTGCCGCCAACACGGACATGCAGGCTTTGAAGCACTCGGTGGCCGAACACAAGCTGCAGTTGGGGGAATGTCTGACCAAAGGCCTGGGAGCCGGGGCCAATCCGGATATCGGAAAAGAGGCGGCCACGGAGAGCGTCGAGACCATCAAGGAGATGCTCGGCGAATGCGATATGGTTTTCGTGACCGCGGGCATGGGCGGCGGGACCGGGACCGGGGCGGCCCCGGTTATCGCCCAGGCGGCAAAGGAACTGGGGGCTCTCACGGTCGGGGTGGTCACCAAGCCCTTCTTTTTCGAAGGCAAACGCCGGCTCAAGGTAGCCGAAAAGGGGATCGAAGACTTAAAGGATGTGGTGGACAGCATCATCACCATCCCCAACGATCGACTCCTTTCCCTGGCCTCAAAAAAGGCCTCTTTTCTCGAAATGTTGAAGAAGGCGGATGAGGTCCTGTACTATGCCGTCAAAGGTATCTCCGACCTGATCATGGTTCCGGGCTTGATCAACCTCGACTTCGCCGATGTCAAGGCGGTCATGTCCGGCATGGGACTGGCCTTGATGGGGACCGGGATCGCTCAGGGCGAGGGACGGGCCAAGGAAGCGGCCATAAAGGCCATGACCAGCCCCCTCCTGGAAGACGTCTCCATAGATGGGGCCCAGGGGGTGCTGATGAACATCACCTCAGGCATGGATCTTACCATCGATGAAGTCAGCGAGGCCGCCAGCGCCATTTCCGAGGCCGCCGCTGATGATGCCCAGATTTACTTCGGGACGGTCTTTGATCAGGAGGCCTCGGATGAACTCAGAATAACGGTGATCGCCACCGGCATCGAGGCCAAGGAAAAAGTTGAGGACGCGGCGGAGGCTTCAAATATAATGTCCCTGAAAGGTTTTCAGCAGGGCAAAAGGCCTCAGAAAGGCAAAGCAGCCAAGGGCGGGGACGAGGACCTGACCATCCCCACCTACCTGCGGCGGGAGAATGCCTCCGGCGGGGACCAGACCGAGGTCAAACGGTTTCAGCAGGAACAGGTTACCAGAGACGAGCCCGGGGAGCAGAGTGAGGAGGAGTTCGTCTTTGAAGAGAATGAATTCGAGATCCCTTCGTTTATCCGCAGGCAGATGGACTAATCCAAAAAATCAGAATTTTTTGGATTCAGGGCAGGGTCTGGTATGAGTCCATACCGATTCACGGTGCTCTTTTCGGGGATGATCTTGTTGCCAAAGGGACAGCCCTTCCTGTTACATCTAAGTGGTCAATCAAAAAAAAAGACCCGTACCAAAGGGAAGGTACGGATCTTTATCAGTCCTATAGATAATCAGGAAAATTCTGATTTTCCTGATTTATACTCAAAAAATTCTGATTTTTTGAGTTTCTGATTTTTTGAGTTTCTGATTTTTTGAGTTTACATGCCGAATTCGCCGTCGGAGGCGCCGCCACCGAACCCGAAATCGCCTTCAGGTTCCTGGGTTTCGCCGCTGCCGGCGGCAGCCTTCTCCGGGGCCGCTCCGCCTGCTCCGGATACCGTGACTACGCCGTGCTCTTTGACCTCCTCGATTTTGGCCAGAAGTTCGTCCACTTTGCCCAGGTAGTCCTCGACCTTGGCTGCCGAGGCCACGATCTTCTTCTCGCCCTCGTCTTTCATCTGGGCTTCGTAATCGGCAACCTTTTCTTCCAGGGCGGCGATCTTTTTCTTGTTCTCGTCCAGGATCCCCTCGTACTCCGCGATCTTGTCCTGCTGTTCCTTGAGGGTCTTTCTGGACTCGGTGAGTTTCGAAAAGACCGTGTCCACCTCTTCCTGGACATCCGGGGGAAGACTCATGATGGAGACGTTTTCCCCGAGTTCACTCACTTCCTCTTTCTTCAGCCTGGCCAGTTCCGGATGTTGCTCGTAGATCCAGGCCTTGGACAGACCAGAGGCGAAAGGAGCCAGTTCCTTGTCCACGTCCTTTTGGGTAATAAAACCTAAAAGATCGATGACATCCTGCTTGTAAGTTCCGGTCTGACCCCTCATGTAGGACACGAATGTCTGCATGGGGAATACCTACCGTGCTTCTGCCATGACAGCCTCCTTGATGGTAGTATAGTTTAAGAAAAAGTTTTTGGATTTATGCTAGATAACCAGCTCTTATTCTTTGTCTTAACAATCGAAAATCCAAAATTGTATAGTGCCTTCTTTGCGTTGTTATAAAATATACAATGATGTTCCAGCCGAATCGGCATCGTGATGGTCAAGCCTGCTGCTTACGCTATCCGGTTTTCACCTTGAGACCACTGATCACAGGGCGAAACCCGGGTACTAGACGACAAAGAGCTTATTTTTACTGGTCTCCAGTTCCGTGGCCAGGCGGCCATGTCTGCGGGCATAGGTCAAGGCGGCTACCCTATAGATCATGTGGCCGAGCTTGGACCAGGGGGCATAGGCGATGAGCATGAAAACCGAAATGAGGTGCAGGTAATAGACAACATAGGCCAGTCCGGCTACTTCGGCGATTCGAAAGATCTGGGCCAGGATGCCGGTCAGGGCCACGCCCCAGATGACCCCCAGCAGATACCAGTCGTGGTAGGATGAGCCGTCGCTGCCGGCGTCGTTCAGGCGGCGCCTGGTCAGGTAGACCAGGCCGACCAGCAGGGCGATGGCTCCGAGGTTGCCCAGGATCTTGACCGGGTTCCAGAGGGGCATGGGGTAGGCCATGTCCAGATAGGGGGTGATCATCCCGCCCCAGAAGGTGGCGAAGACGATCGAGGTCACGATGAACAGAGCCACAAAAGAGTAGAACAGGACGAGATGCCCCTTGAATCTGACCTGGTGGGCCTCCTCCTCTTCACCGCAGTCCTTCCATTTCTTATGGGTCACCACCTCCTGTCTGATGACTTCCCACAGGCTGATTAGAATGTTGTCCGGCTTTTGATAGCCGATGACGAAAGTGGAGGGCTGGCTCTCGAATGATTGCCAGAGGTTCCGGATGCCCTGATAAAAGGTATAGACCACAAACAGGGAGGCCAAAACGAAGACCGTATCAATGGTAGCCACAGGCGGGAAGATGAGTGCAAAATCTATGTGGCCGTGTTCCCTGGGAAAGGGGGTGTCATGGATGCTGCCGGTAATGAACCAGACCAGGAGATAAATAACGGCCGGGATGGCGATGAGCTTGGGCAGATGCTTGAGTGATCCCATCCACTCGCCCATGAAGCGCGGCCCCGTCAGCTTTTTATAGGCCATGTTCCGCAGGGAGGCCATGAGTTCTCCGGGCTTGGCCCCGCGCGGACACTGATCGGTGCACTGGCCGCATTTGTGGCAGAGCCACATGTCGATGTCGTTGACCAATCTGTCTTTGAGTCCCCACTGGGCCCAGACCATTTCTTTCCTGGGAAAGGCACGGTCCATGGGGGACAGGGGGCAGACCACACTGCAGGTCGCGCACTGGTAGCACTTTTTCAGGTCCTGGCCACCGGTGCTCTGGAGTTCCTTGACAAACTCCAGATCAGGCTGAATTCGTATCGGTTCAGACATATATCCTCCTCTTATACCCTGTCAAAAGCCTAGAGCATTTCGGCGTTATACTTACGGTCGTCATAAATTGAGGTTTTCATTATTTGGAAATCCTGGTCCTCGAAGCTGTATATTTCGGCATTTTCGCAATTTATTCCTCCCGTAAAAACAGAATAGTACTGTTATCCTGTTTTTTTCCCAGGGACCTGAAGTCCCGGGGAAAAAACAGGATATTAGAATCCCTTGAACGGGTTCGGGCCGAGTTGAAAGATCTTCTCCACAAATTTGTCAATGAGGCCGGGGATCGCATCGTAGTCATCAATGGCTACCTCTTCCTGTTGAACCCGTTCCAGTTCGACGCCCAGGCGGTCCAGGGTCTCGCCGATGTTTTTCATCCTCCGGTCGCAGAGTTCCGAGCCTTTCATAAAATGACACTGGTAGTCGTCTCCGTATTTGCATCCCAGAAGGAGACAGCCGTCATTTCCCTTGCCCATGGCATCGGCGATCCAGATGGAGTTTACCGACCCCAGGCAGCGAACCGGAATGACCCGGACATAGGGGCTCCATTTCCAGCCACGCTGGGCGGCCATGTCCAGGGCGGGATAGGCGTCGTTTTCACAGGCCAGAATCAGGATGCGTGGCCCTTCATTATCCATGTCGTCCGGGACCTTGATTTGGGTGATCATGGAGCCGATCTGGCCTACGCTGTAATTGTCAAAAGAAATGACCCGTTCCGGACAGGCCCCCATGCAGGTGCCGCAGCGCCGGCATCTGGCGGTGTTCGGCTTCGGGGTCCCTTTCTCGTCGTCGTCAAGAGCCCCGAAGGGGCATTCCTCAGTGCATCGCTTGCACTGAGTGCAGCGCACAAAATTGAACAAAGGGTAGGAGAGGTCGCCGGAGCGTGGATGCACCGATGCTCCCCTGTCCACCGATTCGAGGCATTGAATCGCTTTTAAGGAGGCCCCCTGGGCATCGGCGGCGCTCTTGGCCAGGGTCATGGGTTGCCTGACCGTGCCCGCGGCGTAGATCCCCGTCCGTCTGGTTTCATAGGGAAAACAGATGTAGTTGGAATCGGCGAACCCGTCAAAGAGGGCCAGATCCGGAAAAGCGGCCCCCTGCCGGTAGGCCAGCTGGATCACCGGATCGAGAGCCGTGGTCGGGACCAGGCCGGTGGGGGTGACCACCAGGTCGGCCTCAAGGGCTATGTCTTCGCCGAGCAGGGTATTTTTGGCCCGGATCATGAGCTTGCCGTCGGATCCTGAATCCACGGCATAGACTTCGGCCTTGCTGAGCATGATCCCGGGGTCGTTCTGGGCTTCTTTGTAGTAGAGCTCGTTGATACCGGTAGCGGTCATATGTTCGTAGAGAATGGAGGCAATCGCATCCGGCACCTGTTCCCTGATGTAAGCGGCCTGTTTGAGGGCATTCAGAGAGGTGATCTCATTGGTGAAGTCCATGTGGCGGTAGGATTCCGTCTTTTCAAAGACCTCTTCGATCGTGGGTTCTTCATCCTGAGCCTGTTCGGCCGCTGCCTTTTCCTCTTCGGCCCGTTTCTTTTCCTCCTCCTCTTGCCTGGCGATGCCGGCCAGGAGTTCGGAGTAGCCAAGGATAAAGGCCACGTTTTTCGGCGGCTTGCCGGTCCCGGGACAGACGATCTCTCCATTTTTGGCCATTTCCTCCAGCTCCATGGAGGTGATGACGTTTTTATTGCGACCGTAGCCCAGGGGTTCCAGATACTTCTTGTCCTGAGGTTGCCAGCCAGTGGCCACCACCATGGACCCCACCTGGACGGTCTCCTCGCCTGAACCATTCTTCAGGGTGGCGCTGTACTGTCCTGGCTGGCCGGCCAGTTGCGTGAGGCTGGTGGAGGTATGGACAGTAATTTTGTCCTGACTGCTCACCCGATTGATCAGTTCCGATACGCCCGTTTCCTGAGCCACTGTAAAAGGGGCGCTCTTGGGAAAGGTCTTGTAGAGTTTTGCGGCATAGCCCCCGAGTTCCTGTTCCTTCTCCACCAGGGCAACCTCGTAACCGGTCTGGGCCAGACCGAGGGCAGCGTTGAGGCCGGTCCAGCCACCGCCAAGGACCAGGATCCGTTTGACTGTTTCCAGCTCCTCGGGCTCGGGAATGGCCGATTTCTGGAGTTTGCTGACGGACATGTTGATATAGTCCAGGACTGTTTCTCCCAGAAGCTTATCCACTTCCTCTGCCTTTTCAGGGACACTGCCGTCGGGGTTGCG
>JAIPER010000050.1 GCA_021737115.1 Desulfohalobiaceae bacterium | reverse complement strand
CTTCTCCTTTCTTGCTGTCGATCAGGGTCGATGCTAAAAGCGTAAAGCAGAAAGCTGATCCTGTCAACAGGGCCGTGGCCAGGGACAGGCTGAATTTGTTCTCATATGGACAAACCGCCAAGACGCCAAGGACGCCAAGCGGGATATTTCCCTTTGCCGGGTTACGGCAAAGGGAAAGGCCTTGCCCTTGTTAGCCCATTTCCGCCTCTGGCGGTATTTTTGGCGATTCTGGCGTCTTAGGGTTGAAATAGACCCCGGGCCTGACACGTAACTGTATTGGTTTGTATCGTCGTTGTTTCACGAGCTTGTTTCTTCCCTTGCATCGGCTGGATATTTATCTATGAGAATCAATTGAAGATGTGGAGCAGGATAAATCCACCCTGGGCCAGTGAAGCGCAGGGTTCCTTGCGCAGTCACTTTGTTACACACATCGCGCTTGACGCGAAGTGTGTGAGAAGTTGCTTTAATATTACATCTTCAAAACGTATAGTTAGTCTCTCATCTTCTTCAGCCATGTTAATTATACTACTGCGTGGCAGTGCATAAAAAAATGAATAAGTATTTAATGTAAATCCATCTATAATTTTTTTACTTAAGTACATGGCGTTAGATTTTTGCAAAAAATCATAATATGTATAAATTTCTTTTTTTAATTCATTTTCTTCTTCCATCTTATTTATTTCATCTCTAACCTCACAATCTAAAAATGGATCACCAGTAGACATATATTCATTATCTGACATTTTTTTCTTAAATATAGCATGTTCTGAATTAAAGTATGTCATGAGTGTTTTTTCTGCTTTCTTGTCCCAGTCTATAGTTATTATTTTATCATCATCTATATAAACTCTATATGATTCAACAACAGGTATCGCTTTCTTGTTATAATAACCTATTATTGTCTCAACATAAATTTTGCCAGCGTAACTCAACAGATCATAGAATTTAATATCTAAAATGTCTGACCTCCTCATATTGTCATCAGCAAGGCCATCACTATTAAATTCTATTCCAATTTTAACTTTATTCTATTCCACGCCCAAACCTTTAAACACTGCATCTATTGGATCTGAAAAAAAACTCGTCTGAAATTTAGCGAACAGTTCTCCTGGTATACTTTGGATATCACCGACACTGCTCATAGGCAGCAGTATCCTTTTGGCACCTGAATCAAAAGCCACCTGCAGGGTTTCAGCGATATTATCAGCAGGCACAATGCTCCCGCCCAGGCTCATGTCCCCTAGGACTACCATCTGAGCCTGCACAGGCTTTTTCAACAGGCCAGAGCAAAGAGCAAAGAAGCTCTGCAAGGTCATAGACTTTGCCGGGCCGGTGTTGTGGAACTCCACTATGTGCAGGTGGTAGTCATAGTCCCCAGCCTTACCTGAGGCGCTGACCCTGGAAATATTGGCCTTGAAGTAGTCAAAGCCTACCTTCACTGTTTCCCTGGTCTTGGAATTTACTCCTGAGCCGGATATGGAGAGTTTTCCTGTGCCTGCCACTACCTGTAGCTCCAGACGGTATAGGCCCAACACGCCGCTTGAGCTGGGGAGCACGGTGTAAACAGTCCCGGGGCTGCCGGGCCCCTCCGGAATAAGGGCGTCTCCACCCTGCTCAGGGACGCTTACAAAACGCTCCTCCAGGTTCTCGTTCTCCAGATAGCTGAAGTGCACGTCATAGAACTCCATGCCACCGATCTTCTTCAGCTGCTCCTTGACCCTGCGCCGGCATTCCAGAGCATACTGAAGACAATTTTCCACAGTCTCTCTGGAATAGTCCCCATGGGGATAGAGGAGCTTTAAAAGCCCGGATACAGTTTTGCGTACGGCAACAACGTCTCTCTGATTCAGGTTATTGCCCAGCTTGAAGTAGCGGTCTATGGCATCAGAGAAGCTCCATCTGCGCATCTCCCGAAAATACTCAGCCAGATAATCCACAATCATGCCATAATGGTTCGTGAAATATTCAGGCCGCATCTTGGGGATCTCCCAGCCTGGAATGTAGGAGTGCATCCTGTCGAAAAAGGCCGGGTCCACCATCTCTTCCGGGAAAGGAGCAAACAGATGGCCTGTCTTGACCAGAGTATCGATGGACTGGTTGATATTGCCCACAAAGACCATGGCAGCGGTGGCGTTGATCTCCTCCTTGCCCCTGGAGAAAGAACCCGAGGCCATGAAGTCCTTCATGATCTGCACGCCGTCCTTATCCTTGAACTTGATCCCCGCGACCTCGTCAAAAGCAACCACATCCCACATGCCCACCAGGCCCACCTGTCTCTGACTCAAGTTGTAGAACAGATTGGCCACCGTGGTCTGTCCGCCTGAGACCAGAATGGAATTAGGGCTGATCTCTTTGTAGACATGGCTCTTGCCTGTGCCCCTGGGACCCAGCTCGCACAGGTTGTAGTTATTCTCCACCAGGGGTATCAGCCTGGCCAAGAAGTGCCATTTGGTCCGCTCCTCGAACAGTGTGGGCTCCAGGCCTGTGGAGCGCAGCAGGACATCAATCCAATCCTGTTCAGAAAAGGCCTGCCTGGCCTCGAACAGGGCATCCATGTCCATGCTGGGCATTTGGATGGGCTTTAGGTTGGTCAGGATAAAAGGCGAGGCCTTCCCTCCCTCCTCATAGAAATACTGCAGGTCAAGAATGCACCAGATCCCGCCTGCCAGGAGCTTCTCATACTGTCTGACGTATTCCGGGGCCACCTCTATGCCCCTGACATCCAGATTGGACAGCAGGGCTTCGTAAATGTCCTTCTTGTCGTTCAGCTTAACCGTAACCTTGTCGATTATCTTATAGCTGCCGTGTTCCTTGATCCTGGACTTGACCTTCTCGGACTCGTCAGGCCGGACATAGTTTTTTGCCAGGATGCTGCGCACGTTCTCCAGCCCCTCCTGAATGACTTCCTCGTCGTTTGAGGCGCAGTAGATGCCCAGCAGATACTCCAGGACATAGACCGGAACATTGGCCCCTTCCTTGACCAGCTTGGTCAGGTCCTTACGCACCACCCTGCCTGCGAACTGATCATTCAAAGCGGCGTCGAGATCTCTATCCAGAGCTTCGTTCATATTCATTCACCTAAAATTCGTCCATAAAGGCCAGATCGATGCTTACAGGGATTCGTTCTTGTTCGATCTGGGTCTCCGGGTCCCTGAGTACCAAGGCGTATTCCTTGGTGTTGTCGTAGCTGCCTTTTTTGAGCATCAGCTTCACCACCCGCTTGCGCTCCTCCATAGAGTCCGAGTCACTGTCAAAGGTTACTGTCTGTTCATTGCTGATCAAGGCATCTCCGTCCCTGATGGAGACCACCAAGGTCCTGGGCAGCATACGGTCTGAAACCTTCTCGGTCTGGATGAACTCAAACTTGCAGATGGTATTTACTAGCTTGCGGGTGGAACCCAGCAGGGATACCCCTACCTTTCTTACAGCCTCTTTTTCAGCAGCCTTGGCATCCAGTTCCTTGACCCTGAGCACTGGAACCACCACTTCCTGGGGCAGTGCTCCGCCGTGGATGAACTTGGCCCCGCCGGAGAAATGAAAGCGATTCACTCCTTTGGGTATCCAAAACTCCATCTTATCCTCGGTGCCTGCAGTCACATAGGTCAAGCCGTGCCAGACATTTTCAGATTCTCCCAAGTTATGCCCCAGTATATATCGTTTCTTGGCCTTGACCACTCCTTCTGGCTTGTACCCCAGGTCGCTTTTTTCCTGCCAGCCCGGAGGTGTATCTTGATACAGAAAGCCATGATCTGCAGTGACCAACACGTTGGAGCCATTCAAGCTGTTAACGATAAATCGAACCAGGGAGGAGAGTTCGGCAATGCCTTTGCGCACCGCGGAAAAGGTTCTGGTTTCTGTAGAGGCTGCATCTCCGGTGGCGTCAATTTGATTGTGATAGATATAAATGACCTGCCAAGGCCGGACCAATTCTCTTCCTTGATCCTTGTTCATGGCTAGCAGGTCCTCGGCTCTGACAGCAATGCCTGCGTGCTGGGAGAGGATCTCCTGCCGTTGCTCCAAGGAGGCGCAAGGCTTACCGTCCACCAAAATCTGGTCTGAATCCTGCTTATAGCCATACCTGGAGCGGGGCAACAGGGCGGCCATGCCCAAGGCGGTGTAGCTGGGCAAAACCCCGAGCTGGGAGTGCAAATTGGCCTTGAATCTGGATTTGGAATTGATATCCCTTGTCAGCTCCTCCGCTACTTCATAGCGCAGGGCATCGCTGATGATCACAAAGACCTTGCTTCTGGAAGAGGTCAGCAACGGTTTGATCTGGGTGGAAAAAAAATTCTTCTGCTTATGCAAGTCACGCAATGTCCAATCTGCTAAAAGTCCCGACTCCCCATCCATGAAATCGCCCCAGCACAGACTGATCTGCTCCAGGTACCAGTTGGAATAGCAGGATTCCACCACCTTCTGCACCTCTTTGAGCACATCCCAGCCAGCCAGCTCCACAATGTCCGCAGCTTCATGAAAATGGCGGTAGAGCTGATCAAATCGATATAGCTCCCGAACATAAGCCTGATACATCTGATCTGCACTGGCAAAGCTAAGACCCTGCGCATATTCCCGGCGCAGCTCCAGCAGATCAAGTACAGCATCCAGTCCGTCATAGGTGGTGGCGTAAATATTGGATGTGTGCTCATATCCTTCCAGATGGATGCTGGCCCAATGTCCGTCCCGCCTGCTGAGGATGGCAGATTTGAGAATATCAAAGCGATCTGACTCCTCCTGGATTATCTGAGAGCGCAAAGACCGGATTATATGCCGCTCCACAACCTCAAAGGTCATCACATCCAGAAGGGAGTGTGCGTCATAGGCTGCTAGCTGTTCCTGGAGCCCCAGTTCCTCTGCCACCTGTCCTGACAGCTGGATGTATTGCTTGTGATGCCCCAAGTGCTTTCGCCATTGGTCCACAAACACAGAGATATTGGTATTTGCCTGCTGGTCTTGGAGCCGAAAGTGCTGCAAAGAGCTGGGCAATTCTCCTTGTAATGTAATGGCCATATCCCCGATCAAAAGGCGGATGAGCAGGTCCGAGAGATTAGGGGCCTTAGCATGATAGCCAAAGGTCCTGGTCATCTCTTCCCAGAAAAAAGGGGCCAGGCCGAATTTCTCAATCTCCTGCCAGGACTTGGGCGGGGTCTTGAAATCACATTCATCCTCTGTGCACATCTCTCCAAAGAGCTTCATCAGGATGTCGAAGATAGTGGCCTGGTCCGCCCTAGTAAGCACGGCCAGCATTTTGGTGTCTATGTCTTTTTCCCGGTCGTCCGTTGTGAGCAGTTTCTTCAGTCGTTGGGTCCGGTCCTGGTTCTTGAAGAATTTCAGCCGCTCCCTGATGTGCTCGCGCATGGACTGATGGCTCAAGCCCAATTCACTAAGCAACATGGAGGGCTGATCAGCATGGAAACTGCGGCTATAGAGGCGGATGTCCAAGAGCCAGTCCTGGTCAGGTTGAGGCTCAGGGGCCGGTGAGTAAAGCAGATACTTGCCCTCTTGGTCTTCAAGCTCTAGGCGAACCTTGAGTTCAAGATGACTTTGGTCCTGAAGATGGATTATATTGACGCTATCCAGGCTGAGCTGGGGCACCAGATCCACGAACTCCTGGTCCGGGTCGTTCCAGAAAATAATCCGGTGGCCTTCGATATGGAAGAGGTGGCTCAGGCTGTCGGTTATTTGAGTTGTATCCATAATTATCTAAAACTGTTATAAGGACGTTCACGTTTCCATATATCCAGAAGTTCATCTAACAGATTGATCATGGCTTGATATGTCTCTAATGCTGAGTGATGCTGTTGTTTACATGCATCGATAATTGTGCTCATTTTGAGTGGCTTTGCTCCCCCCAAGCTATAAGAAGTCTTGCTTCCTTTCTTGGATCTGCATATTGAAGAGGCAATTCCATGTTCTACATGTATTGGGCTACGATGTTGCCATCTATGTCTAAAATTTGATGAAACTGTTTTAAATTCCTCTGAATCTAAGCTATCAAGCCTACACCTAAAATTAGGTAACATTTTAAACTCATTGTTTGGGAACTTATTAAGAGTCTCTCTCTGAATTTTATGTTCTGGTGGAAGATTTGTTTCATCCCATTCCGGGTCTATAATTTTTTTTGTTAAGTGTAGAATATGTGTAACGAAAAAGATAAATCTTTGCTTTAACATATATGGCTTTGTTATCATGGAGACCCAGCTATCATGCATGATCCAGAAAAAAGCTGGAATTTTTTCCTCTTCAGATAACTCATCATGAACATCCTTCCAGGCTGTATTAGCAATAATTTGCTCTAAGAACCAATTGATTTCGCCGCCCACTACACGCAAGCAACTATCCACGTATAACTTTACAGGCAACCATTCAAAACCACCAGCAGCATTGTCTGGCCAGGAATAGCCATGTAAATCTATCAGTCCTTCTTCGGAATGAGTCAATACAGAAGCTCGAATATCGTAATACCTGCTTTGGATCTCAAGGAATCTATCTTTAGGAATATCCATGCAGGCATCCCAGGTCAGCTTTGGCTCTTTCCGGTCACCGCCTTCACCTCAGCCAGCAGGTTCCCGAACTTGCCGTAATTGACCTTGACCCCGTCGTCCAGGTCCAGACTGATACGCTGGTCTGCGTAGTGGCGCAGGAGTTCGTCAAACTGACGGAGTTCATCCTGCTTTTTGTGCATGGTGTTCAGCTCTTTCTGCATCTTGTTCCCCACACTGGCCGAGCTGGCATTGTCACGTTCCTGTTCCAGATACTCGATCCGGGCCTTGTATTTGCCTTGCAAAGGAGTGACGTACATGGCCCGCATTCTGGATAGTGTGGATTCGTTGTAGCGGTGCAGGTAGACCAGGCACTGGAATGCCTTGTGCTTGCCGCTAGAGATGAGCCAGTAGATAGGCCGCTTCTTGTATACCTTCAGATGATGGTCCTTGAAGAACTTTTCGCTGATGTAGCGACGGATGGTCTCTATGGGGTCTTCGCTTTTCTTGGGATCCAGGCTGTCGGCCACAAACTTTAGGTTCTCAGCCAGATTCTCCGGCGGCCAGGCAACCTTGATGAACTCCACAAACCGGTTGGTGGCGTCGTCTGCAAACCAGTCCCCATCCATGATCGGGATGATTCCGTCCTCGTCAGCCGGGAAGCTCTGATACCGGCTGGGGTCAAACCCCTCGTTGCCGCTGTGGGCATAAATCAGACCTGGCTCATTCAAGGAGTAGCGGCCCATCATGCAGCCGATAGCGTAGGAGATAAGCTCCTTCATGGTGTCGGCCCGGAGCAGGGTCTCCAGCTCTTCCTCGGACTTGTTGCCCCCGTATCGGTAGTAGGGGTTGCAGCTCAGGGTGATTTCTTCTAGAGGAACGTCAGGGGTAAGTTCGTCTTGGAGGCCGTAGGCTTCAATGAAGATACGGTTATTTTCTTCTTCCAGGCGCTGCATTTCTTGGGTGACTTGGTTCCATTGAGCGCAGACATTAGAGTAAGTTAATGATATAGTATTTGTCTTTTGTACATCTGTAACTAAAGAAAAAAAAGAAAAGTCCCAGGATGTTTCGTAAAGTTCCCAATCTTCTTTGGCATAATCAATTAGGGCCCTCCCATTTTCTATTATTTGGGAGAATGACTCGCATACAATAAATGGAATTTTTTCAAAATCATTTATATTAAAAGCCATAGTTGGATTAAGCACTTGTGCAATGCTATTCAATATTTTGGAATTACACAAGCACAATACATATAAAATATTATTACTTTTTTTGGGAAAAGCAGCTCTTATGTTCACATCAAAAATATAACCAGAATCCATATACCTAAATGAATTTTTGGCAGAAGTTATGGCAGAGCAAACAATGCCTCTTTTGAAGTAATAATCAATATTTTGCGGCCTAGAACTTTTATGAGACTTTATCTTTTGACCATTGTTTTCCCAATTAACATAATATATTAGATTCCCATACCACTTCCTATAATCACCTCCTTTAATAATTGGTACCCATTTATTCCCATATCCAGAATTATTAATTGATACTTCTTGCCAATTTCTAATAAACTTTTCAGTACTTCCAGACTGTAAACCTACTAAAGAATCTTGTATAGATTTAAGCAATGGATTACACACAAACAGATTTCTAAAGGAATCACTCACCCAATATGCAATCGGACTACCAGGAATTTTATTGAAATCAGTTACAGAAGCCTTTTTTAATCTCTCATTTTTTGTTGGGAAATCCTTTGGACTGCCATCATCATTAAGCTCGTAATATCTAGAGCAGAAAAAAGTTCCTTGATATTTTTCTAGCAATTCTCTGTTAGCAGTAAAAGAAACAGTTCCAAAGTTTATCCCCATAACAGTTGGCCTTTTTCCATCATAAGGAAAATGGCCAAGTGTTTGAATTGTTGATTTGTTTAGTAACTTAGTTCTTATTTTTTTATAATCTGAAAGAAACATCCATGATTGCATAGTTATTAATGAAAAAAAATTATGGCTCTTGATTGTATTCAGGACTCTTTCAATAAACATGGCAAACAAATCAGACTTGCTGTCTGGATACCTGTTCTTGGCAAACTCTTTGAGCTTTGCATTCAACCCGTTACTCCCCATATACGGCGGATTGGCAACCACAAAGTCATACTCTGTAGCCAACAACCTTGCCTGACGGAGCAACGGCAAGAGCTTACTAGCCATGCCCTTTGAGGCTGCATCCCAAGTCAAAGCCTTTTCTATCAGTTTCTCCAGCCTAGGCAGGACATCTTTGATCTTGTCCGGCACGGTAAGCAAGGAGCCGAAGGTTTTGGCGTCCTGGAAGAGGTGCAAGAAGGATTTCAGCTCGTCCTGGCTCACCTCCGGCTTATTCTTGGCCTGGGGATAGGCCTGTTCCTTTGTAGGCTGAACCAGGTACTGTTGCCTCTCTCTGGGGCCACTACTATCAGCGGCCCGTTCCTTGAGCAGTGTGCCTGCCAATTCCTCCATATCCAGGCCTTCGCTCTCCTGGATGGCCATAACGTTTAAGGTTGCAGGCCGTTCCGGATTGAGGATGTGTCTGTCGTCGGCTCTGGCCTTCATGAGCACGGTAAACCTGGCCAGTTGGGCGGCACGGTCGTCGATGTCCAGGCCATAGAGATTGTGCTCCAGAATGTGTCTGGGGATGTCCCGGGTGCGGTAGCCGCGCTCCAGATAGATCTCCTTGAACAGATCAAAGGCCTCGGCCAGAATATGCCCCGATCCGCAAGCCGGGTCCATGAAGGTCAGATCCTCGGGATTTAGCTCCTTGGGTGTGATGGCTTCCAACTGGGCCTGGACTTCCGGCTCCTGCTCCGCCGGCTGGATGTAGAACTCCATTTTGTCCCGGATGGATGAGTCCGGGTAGGTCATCAGCCACTTGCGGCCCAGTGTGTTCTGGACCATGTATTTGACAATCCAGTTGGGGGTGAAGAGCTGGGTGGCGGCTGGAATATCCTCACTTTTGACTGTTTTGCCGATGACCTGGCTCTTCTTTTCCGAAATGTAGAACTGATACAGCCAGCCCACAATCTCGATGTGATCCCAGTCCTCCTCCGGGATTTCTGTGACCATCTTGCGGATGGGGGAATTGGTTTGCAGCAGGTTCTCAGGCAGGAGCAGCTCTGATGCATCACTGACCCGCTCGAACAAAAAAGGCATGACCCGGTGCAGTGCGTTGCACTGGGTGATCAGGAGCAGGCGGTATAGCTCGGCGTCCTTGTCCCCGGCCACTCGCATCTCAGCCACTTTGTCCTGGTCCAATCCGGGCAGGTCCACGCTGGTGGCCTTTTCCAGAATTTCGGGAATGTCCGATCCGCTGGGGTTACTCAGCACCCGGTAGCCATGCCCCAGATAGTCGTGCAGCTCCATGTACCTAAGGGCCATAAACCGGTTGAACCAGGTATAGGCCACCTCTTCCATGACCTGATCAAAGCCTTTGAGCTTTATCCTGGCTTCCAGGTCCTTTCTTTGCTCAGCCACCTGGACAGGAAATGGCCTGCCGGCAATCAGGGCCACCTCGCCCTGGATCTGGACTGGCTCGATCTTGGACTCAGACAGCCCCAGGACCTTGGCCCGGTCGGTGACTGCTTGGATGAACTCTTGCCTGGCCTGGGGGGCATAGGCCTTGAGCTTGTTGGTATGCATCAAAACCTCAGCTTTCAATCTTCATAGATATTTACTATTGCAGCCTTATACGGACATCTTGTCCAAGCTCCTCCAGGAGCTTTTGCTTCAATGTCTGCACAAAGGCCTCCACGTCCTGTTCGTTTTCCAAATAGGCCTTGGTGGCTAGTGTAGAGGTTTTTATAGTCTTGGTCTTTTTGGCTGGTTGGGGACTAGTTGTGCCCGTTTCTTCTTGTCTTTTCTGCTCAACCTGGGCCAGGGCATCATCAATGTTTCGATCAAACTCTTCCAGGAGATAGGAGATGTTGGGAATGCTGGTCTCTTTGGCTACCTGGTTCTTTGTTTCCTGTAACGGGCTTTGTACCTTGTGCTGAAAATCCTGGTCCACCTGGATCTGCTGTAACTCTTGCTGCACCGCATTTAGTCTATTATCAATATGGGCCAAGGCACTGTCCCGCTTTTGGGTCACCATCTGCTCATTGATCTCCGAGATCTTGGAAACCAGAGGGTCCACGTCCTTGAGCATACCATACGGGGCCTTGGCTTCTGCTATTTTGTGCAGACGGCTCAAGGCTGATGCAGCATCCTCGTCCTTAGCCAGAGCAGCCTCATTTTTGGAGAATTCTGCCAGGGATTTCTTCAACTTGTCCCAGGTGGGTCGCTGGTTGGTGTAAAAGTCATGCAGGGTGTGCAGGTCCTCGCTGGTCTCCATGAGGTCTTCCTTTTTGGCATTGAATGCCTGGATGAACTCATAGGTATCTTGGACAGCCAAAATGGACTGAATCACAGCTAGGCCGTTTTCAATCTCCTCTTGACCAGGGTACTCCCCGGTCTGGGCCAGTTGCTGGTATTGCTGAAAACTTCTCTGCCAGCCATTTAAGTGTCCTCGTATAACCTTGTTCAGCGCATCAAACCCGTCCGGCCCAATCTTTCCGAACAGGTCCTGGCACAGCTTCTGAGCCTTTTCCACATCCTGGGCAGAAGGCACCTTACGCTGCAGGATCTTTACCGCCTTCCACTTGCCGGTTTTGAGCATGGGCTCCATAGCTTCCTTGGGGGAAAGGCTGTTTCCGTTCATGATCAGGTTAAGCTCTCCAGCCATGTAGATCTTGGCCACCAGAAGAACCACTTCCCATTCCGGCCAGCCGTAGGGACGTTTGGCAAAATGCTCCACCAACTCGGAAAGCAGGACCTGATGATTCTTGTTCACCATGAGCCGGATATATTCCTGGACTTCCTGCTTGGCTTCCTTGTTCACCTCGGTGAGCCCTTTTTGCAGCTCCAGTTGGCTTACGTCCGTGGACATGAGCACAGCCCGGATTTCCTTGTCCGGCGCTTCATGCAGTTTGTCCAGATAATGAAACTTGTTGTATAGATTGACAATCGCATACTCGATGCCTTCCTCCACCATAGCATTGGGAGTGGAACCTTTGACATTCAAGGTTTGACCCAGGGCGAAGAGCTTGGCATTCAGGATCAACTTTTCCAGAAGGCTTTTCAGCCTGGCCCTGCGTTCCCGGTTTTCCTCCTGCCTGTCCCGGAGAATACGGCTAAAGGATGTGGATTGAGCGGCATCGCTCTTTTGCCGGATGTATTTGTCAGTTTGCAGGAACGTGCGCACCTCCCGGGCCAGATCATCGCTTTCCTGGAGCAAAATGAGCACTCGGCCGGATTGCTCCGAGGTGTACATGACGCTTTTTAAGTCGTTAAAGGCATTATAATTGTCAGCCAGAGGTGTGATCACTTCCACAGCAATTTCCTGATCCAGCTTGGAGCTGTAAGGGTGGCCATCCAAAAGGCGGCTAAAGGGGTAGTCACGTTTGTAGGGCTTGTATCGGTATTGTTTCTGATCCTTAAGCATGTCTGCAAATATGATCTCAGCCAGGAGCTTGACCTCTTCTGTGCTGGTTATTTCCAACCCCTTGATTTCCCTGCTGACATCCCGCTCTTCGTTGGTCAAAAAGAAATAAAGATCCCCGTTGCGGCTGATCAGGTTCTGCTTTTCCAGACGTTCCAGTCCAGCCTCGATCTCCTGTTTCAGGGCCAGGCGGTCAGCATCCACTTCATCAATGAACAGGGTAACCAGGTTGTCCACGTTGGGCTTCATGATATCCACATAGCGGACGAGAAACAGGGTCTGCAGAAGCTGGTCGTCAAACGGATGTTTGAGATCCAGGTTTTCTATGGCTTGGTCAATGGTCCTTTTCACTGCTGTATCCAGGAAGCTCTCAATAGCAGGATAAAAGGCATACAAGGGCACCAGGGCTCCGATCTCCCGATCTGATATGTTCTTGGCCGCGGACTGGAAGGCGTCCAGCATGGAGCGCTCTCCTCGGCTTAGATGCAGCCCGGTGGCCCCGGCTGTCCGGATGGCTTCAAACACCTTTTGCACCAGCTGGAAATGGAAGGGGGCAAATGGGTAGTTGTTGATAAAATCCTGCCTGTCCTGGAACGACTTCAAGCTGGCGCTGTCGTTGGAAAATGTGAGCTGGTTTATGAGAATGTCACCCTTGGAGGCAAACAGGTTGGCCAGCTCTGTTTGTGCCTCCGGGATCTTTTCCAAAAGACGGGCCTGAATAACCTCGTCTGTGTTGGAGCTGGACAAGGAGAGTCTGGTGGTGAACCTACCCTGGATCTTAGAAAAGTCGTTGGCCCTGGTAGACTTGATATCCCCCAGAATGGAGTCGATGTCTTCTTGGGAGGTAACCACCACCCAGGCCCGACCTTTGCAGATCCTGCCCAGGTCTTCGGTGATGGTCTGCAGGTTGAGCATGAGGTGTTCATCGTCCCCAATGAACTGCCCCACCTCATCCACCAGGAACATGATCCGATGGTCTTTGCCCTTGGCATCCAGGTATTCTTTGACCCGCTTGGCAAAGTTCTCAATAGTCAGGCTCAGGTTATTTTCAGCCCTTTCAAACCACTCTTCAGCGGCCTCCAGGCTTTGCCCCAGTGCCTTGGACAGGGCCTGCACCATTTCATCCTTATGAAAGTAGTATGCATCCCGTTCTTGGAGCCAGTCTTCGCCACTCAGTTCTCGGAAAGCTGAGCAGAACTCCTGGAATTTGCCTTTTTCTGTCAGATGGCGCTCCATCTCCGCAATGTGCGGGGCGTCTCCGGAATAGCCCTGCATCTCGTTAAATACACGCCAGAAGACGGACAATATTGCCCCCCGGCCTTCCCTGGAATCTGTCCGGCTATCGATATTAAACAGGATGACATCTGTGTTGGCAGACGTGGCCTTCTTGATATCCGCCAGGAGCATAGGGTCTTGGATTTTGCTTTCAAAGAACTGCACTGCAGGTTTATTTTCGCCCGTGTCCGGGTTGTGAGCCTGGAGGTTGCTGAGCAGGTAGGACAGAATCTTAATAAAATGTGACTTTCCAGAACCAAAGAATCCTGAGATCCAGACCCCGATCCTGCCAACAATGTTCGGATCATGGGAATTATTAATAGCATAGAGAAAAGACTCAAAGAACTTGCGGAAATGTTGGTCCAGTTCCTTGGTGATTACGTATTCCTCCAGCTCCTGCCAGACCACGTCCTCATCCTTCTGATCCGCCTTGACCACACCGTTGATGGGCCTGAAGAGGTTTTTGGAAAAGATGTCTCGTATCTGCATATGCTGCGCTCCATTTAAGCATCAGGGGATTGGGGCACCAGCTGAAATGCCCGGTAGTAGTTGCTCTGCTTGAGCCGGCCAAAGAGACGTAGGCCCTGTCCGTCGTATTTTCCGGGATAAAAGACCACAAGCGGCGTATTCTGGATCAAGGGGTGCAGGCTATTGAGCAGGGAATGACTGCGGATAAGGGGCCAGGCAGAGCCAATGCCGGATAGGAGTATAAGATCCTGCTCCTCCGGATTGGCCTTCTGAACAAAATATTCGGCCATCTTTTTGGCCTCCAGGGGTCCGCTCAAGGCCTTAAGCAAGGCCTCATCTCCTTTGCTTTTCTGCAACTGAAAGGACTTTTGGAGGAGCCTTCGGTCCTGAAGGTAGTCGATAATCAGTTTGAAAAGGTTGAGATGGACATACCGCAGGTCAGGCTGCCTCTTGTGTAACTGATCTTCAATGGTCTGTAGAAAGTCTCGCATTCGCAGTTCATGCTCAGGCTCGTAGTCAAAAATGTAGAAACCGATCTCGTTGCCCAGGCCAATGTTCTGCAAAAGCTCAGGGGAGGTGAGTTTGGGCAGGATCTGATTCAGCCTGGCTTCAAAGGTATCCATATGCTTGCCCTTTACTCTGCAGCCTGCATACAGTGCAGAACATAGTT
>JAIPER010000049.1 GCA_021737115.1 Desulfohalobiaceae bacterium | reverse complement strand
AGATGGTCATGCCCGGGGACAATTCAACTTTTGATGTCGAGCTTATCGTGCCCATCGCCATGGAACAGGGGGTGCGGTTCGCCATACGTGAAGGCGGCCGGACGGTTGGCGCCGGCGTGGTTTCGGAAATTACGGAGTAAGTATGCGCGTCAAATTACAGCTCAGATGTCCGCAGTGCAAGCGAAAGAACTATTCAACCCTAAAAAACAAGAAAAACACGACGGCAAAGCTGGAGTTGCAGAAATACTGCCCTTTTTGCGGGCAACATACCAGGCACAAGGAAACGAAGTAAGGCCTTGTGGCTAGGACGGTATTCTGCAGCGGTTCACCAAACATCTGACAATGCAGGCCAGTAGCTCGAATTGGCAGAGCACCGGACTCCAAATCCGGCGGTTGTGGGTTCGAATCCCTCCTGGCCTGCCAAAAGGACCATGAACAAGAAAACAGCAAAAAAGCGGACCCAGGTCGAGACCAAAACAGGGATAACCGGAAAACTCAAAGAGTTTCAGTCCTTTTTTCAGCAGTCGAAAACGGAGATGAAAAAAGTGACCTATCCTAGTCAGAAGCAGACTCTGACGACGTGTGCTTCCGTGCTGGTGGTCGTTTTTGTGATTTCCTTGTTTTTAGGGGTCGTGGATCTGGCTTTGTCCAAAATATTGGAACTCGTGTTGCCTTAGGCGATTTTCATGAACGAGAAACAAACCAACACCCGCTGGTATATCGTGCAGACCCTGTCCGGGTATGAACAGCGAGTGGAAAAGACCATCAAGGAACTGATTAGAAAGGACAAAGTCCAGGGTCAGATCGAAGAGGCTATCGTTCCCACCGAAAACGTGGTGGAGATGGTCAAAGGGCAGAAGAAAACCACATCCAGAAAGTTCTACCCGGGATATGTCCTGGTGAAAATGGAGATGACCGACGCCTCCTGGCACCTTATTCAGTCGATTCCGAGGGTGACGGGATTTATCGGAGACAAGGTCAAGCCCATCCCCTTGAGCCCGAATGAAGCAGAGCAGCTGCTGCACAAGATAGAGACCCGCAAGGAACACCCCCGCCCGAAATACGAGATCATGGTCGGGGAAAAGGTCCAGGTCATCGACGGACCCTTTGCCAATTTCGACGCCTACGTCGAAGAAGTCAACCAGGAGAAGGGCAAGTTGAAGGTCTCGGTCTCGATTTTCGGGCGGAGTACTCCTGTGGAGCTCGACTTTGTCCAGGTGACCAAGAGCCAATGATAAAGCAGAACTCTTACAGCCTTTTCAATCTTGGTAATTAGTGCTTGAAGTGATTAACTTAACTTCAAAGTTGGACAGAATATCTAAATTCGAAGCACGAAATTCGAAACAAAGTTTAAATGACAAAAATTCAAAATTCAAAACTAAGAAAAATGGCTCGACAACGAACTGCTTTTATTTTGTATTTTTTAATCATTGTTTTTGTCATTTGAGTATTTGAATTTAGTGCTTGTTTCGGATTTCGAATTTCGTGCTTCGAATTTAATTAAATAGAGGCACTTTTGTCCAAAAAATTTATCAAATTTGGGAAAAAGGCAAAGAGCATTGAAATGTGCAATTAAGCCAACTTCTGGTATAGAAGGGGAGAATAATGGCCAAAAAAGTAATGGCGAATATCAAACTGCAAATACCTGCAGGGGCAGCGAACCCTTCACCACCGGTCGGCCCGGCCCTCGGGCAGCACGGGGTGAACATCATGGAATTCTGCAAGGCGTTCAATGCCAAGACCCAAGAGCAGAAAGGGATGATTATCCCGGTGGTGATTACGGTCTACAAGGATCGCTCCTTTACCTTTATCACCAAGACGCCTCCTGCCGCCATCCTGATTAAGAAGGCGGCCAAGCTGGACAAGGGTTCATCCGAGCCGAAAGCGACCAAGGCCGGTCAGTTGAGCCTGGATCAGGTCAGGGAAATCGCCGAGGTCAAACTGCCGGACCTGAACACGAACGATCTGGAGGCGGCGATGGCCACAGTCAAGGGGACTGCGCGCAGTATGGGGATCGAAGTCATCTAGTCTCGTCCACCGTGGTGGACGCCTTTGTATGGCGGAAACCGGTTTTCCGGCTTGGTTGCCGCGGGCGAGTGGGGCTGGGAGACCAAAATGCTGGGAATCAAAAACAAGCAGCAAGATTTTCCGGGATATCCGGGTTAGGAGTTGGGGTGAAAAAATGGCCAAATACGGGAAGAAATATAGAAGCGCACAGCAAAAGATCGACCGCAACACGAAGTATCCCCTGGAAGAGGGGGTCGAGCTGGCAGTGAACACAGCTTATGCCTCTTTTGACGAGACTCTTGATGTGGCCGTCTGCCTCGGGGTCAATCCCAAATACTCCGATCAAATGGTTCGGGGCGGAGTCAGCCTGCCGCACGGTCTGGGCAAAGAAGTTCGGGTCATCGCCTTTTGCAAGGGTGAAAAAGAGGAAGAGGCCAGACAGGCCGGGGCCGATGTCGTCGGGGCTGAAGATCTGGTCGAAAAGATCAAAAACGGCTGGCTGGAATTTGATAAGGCCGTGGCCACGCCGGATATGATGGCCCATGTGGGCAAGGTCGGGAGGATTTTGGGGCCGCGGGGCATGATGCCCAACGCCAAGAGCGGCACCGTAACCTTTGATATCGGCCAGGCCATCCAGGAGATGAAGGCCGGACGGGTGGAGTACAAGGTGGACAAGGCCGGGGTTATCCATGCCCCCTTGGGCAAGGTCTCCTTTGGCCGCGAGAAAATACTGGATAATCTCCGGGTCCTGCTCGATTCCCTGAACAAGGCCAAGCCAGGTTCAGCCAAGGGGACCTACTTCCAGTCCATGGCCGTGTCCTCGACCATGGGCCCCGGGGTCAAGCTCGACCCCGGTTTGATTCGCAAATTCTTAGAGCAGTAAATCCAGACTTCGAACATCTGGACCAATTGTGAGAGTTACTGCTTAAATCGAAACTTGAGGTCATGAGTCAAAGAAAACAGGTGGCAGGGTCCTTAATTTCCTGTTGAGACTGGTTTTGGCTCAGCACCTCCCAAATATTCTGTCAGGGAGGAAATCGTGAACAGGGCGGAGAAGGCAAAAATCATCGAACAGATTCAGCACAGAGCTCAACGCGCGGGCATAGCCCTCGTGACCGATTTTCGGGGATTGAAAGTCAACGAGCTCGAGCAGTTGCGGGAAAAGCTCCGGGAAAACAATGTCGATTTTCAGGTGGTCAAGAATACCCTGGCCAGGATCGCGTTTCAGGACAGCCCTCATGCGGTCTTGACCGATGAATTCAAGGACTGCTGCGGCATCGCTTTCGGTTATGACGATCCGGTGGTCGCCGCCAAGCTGTTGTCGGAGTTTGCCAAAAAAAGCAAGAAGTTTGAACTGCGCTTCGCAAGCTATGAGGGTCAGTTCCTCAATGAAGAGGCCATCGTAGAGCTCTCCAGACTGCCGGGCCGGGAAGAGCTGCTGGCGAAGCTTTTGGCCACCTGCAACGCCGTCCCCACGAACTTTGTGGGGCTTTTCGCCAATCTGCAGCGGAATATGCTCTATGCCCTGAACGCGATAAAAGAACAAAAAGAAAACGCATAAGCCAAAGCCAATGAAGGAGGATTCAATGTCAGAGATAAGCAAAGAACAGGTAGTTGAATTTATTTCCAACATGACCGTACTTGAGTTGTCTGAGTTTATAAAGGAACTGGAAGAAAAATTCGGTGTTTCCGCCGCAGCCCCGGTGGCGGCTGTTGCCGCCCAGGGTCCCGCCGGCGCCGAAGCCGGCGCCGAGGAAGAGGAAAAGACCGAGTTTGATCTTGTCCTCAAAGAGGTCGGCGGGAATAAAATCGCGGTGATCAAGGCCGTCAGGGCTTTGACCGGACTCGGTTTAAAGGAGGCCAAGGCCAAGGTGGATGAACTCCCCTCCACATTGAAAGAGGCAGCCCCCAAAGAAGAAGTGGACAGCGCCAAGAAGCAGCTCGAAGAGGCCGGAGCTACAGTAGAAGTCAAATAAGCAGCAGCCAGCACCAGGTGTAGCCTTAAGAACACGCAACATTCCCGTTGCGTGTTCTTTGTTCTGGAACATGAACACGCGGATGCCCAGAGATATGCCCATCACACACGTTACAGCAAATCATTCACGGGAGCACTTGCTATTTCTACTTGTACCCGCCTCTGTATAGAATTTAAGAAAAATTGCTCTGGTCAGGGGGTTGTTTTCGAACTGTACTGATCCAACTCAGCTTTTTGTGAAATTTGAGCCTGGAGCCTTGGGGTCGCCAGTCTTTGTTGTAAAAACCAAAATCGGATCAGTATGTCACGATGATTGGAAATTGTTTTTCTTAAATTCTTGAAGCCTTCTTCTCTTTTCCAAGACTGATTGCGGTGCCCCAGGCAACCAAAAGGGGGGCACCCAGGTCAGCCTGTCCTGGATTTTCCTTGGAAGTATTTTATAACCCATTGTAATCTTTTTGTGCGTAAGGATGTGAAACCGTAAATTTTTTCAACATCTTCAAGCACTAAGGGGTGGTCATGAGCAAATTGGTGAAAACATTCGGCAGAATCGACAAGGTTCTTGAAGCTCCCAATCTGTTAACCCTGCAACTGCAATCCTACGCCGATTTCCTGCAACAGGACGTGCCGCCGGCAAGTCGTGAAGAAATAGGGCTGGAAGGGGCCCTGCGTTCTGTTTTTCCGATAGAAGATTTTTATAAGACCGCAACATTGGAATACGTCAGTTATGAAATTGGTGAACCCAAATACGATAAAGAAGAGTGCTTGTCAAAGGGATTGAGCTACGAAGCTCCCATTTATTTGAAGATTCAACTGATCAACTACAATGTCGACCCCGAGAGCGGGGAGCGGACCGGGGTGGATGTCATCAAGGAAGAGTCCGGCCGGGACGGCAAGGGCATGTACTTCGGCAGCATCCCCCTGATGACCGAAAAGGCCACCTTCATCATCAACGGCACCGAGCGGGTCCTGGTCAACCAGCTGCAGCGCTCTCCCGGGATCCTGTTCGATCACGACGAGGGCAAGACCCATGTCAGTAAAAAGGTCCTCTACAGTTGCCGGGTCATCCCCATGCGCGGTTCCTGGCTGGATTTCGACTTCGATCACAAGGATATCCTCTATGTGCGCATCGACAGGCGCCGCAAGATGCCGGCCACCATCCTCCTGAAGGCCATGGGCCTGTCCAAGGAGGAGATCCTGCATTACTTTTACCACACCGAGACCTATTTCATCGAAGGAGAACGGGTCTTCAGGGAGGTCACCTCCGATCTCATCCGCAGGGAGCGGGTCTTTGCCGATATCCATGATCAGGACGGAAAGCTCCTGGCCAAGGCCGGCAAAGAGATCACCAAGCCCCTCTGGATGAAGCTCTGCAGGTCCGGTCTGGACAGGATCGAAGTCGATCCCCAGGATCTGGTGGATGAATTTCTGGCCGAGGATTTCACCGTCGCGGAGACAGGCGAAGTCCTGGCCGAACTCGGAGACAGGATCACGCCTGATTTGATGGATGTGCTCATCAAGAAGCGCCTGGAGGTTAAAGTCCTGCACACCAAGGGGCTGGAGGTCTCGTCCACGGTTATCGACACCCTGGATCTGGACAAGACCGAAGATAAGGAGAGCGCTCAGATCGAGATCTATCGCCGGCTCAGACCCAGCTCTCCCCCGACTCCGGAGGTGGCCGAGACCTTTTTCGACAACATCTTCCGCAGTCAGGACTACTACGATCTGTCCCCGGTGGGGCGGTACAAGTTAAACATCAGGCTCGGCCTCGATTACCCGCTTGATCAACGGACCTTGACCAACGAGGACGTCTTGAAGACTCTCCACAAGCTGATCCGGCTCAAAGAATCCCTGGGACCGGGCGATGACATCGACCACCTCGGCAACAGACGGGTCCGGGCCGTGGGCGAGCTGGTGGAAAATCAGTATCGAATCGGTCTGGTCAGAATGGAGCGGGCCATCAAGGAACGGATGACCCAGCAGGAAGTGGCCACCCTCATGCCCCATGATTTGATCAACTCCAAGCCGGTGACCGCCGTGATCAAGGAGTTTTTCGGGACCTCACAGCTGTCGCAGTTCATGGATCAGACCAATCCGCTTTCCGAGGTCACCCACAAGCGGAGGCTTTCGGCCCTGGGTCCCGGCGGTCTGACCAGAGAACGGGCCGGATTCGAGGTGCGCGACGTGCACACCAGTCACTATGGCCGGATATGTCCCATCGAGACCCCGGAAGGTCCGAACATCGGTCTGATCGTATCTCTGACCACCTACGCCCAGGTCAACAAGTTCGGATTCATCGAAACCCCCTACCGGCTCGTGGGAGAGGGTCGGGTGAGCAAGGACATCGTCTACAAGGACGCGGCCAGAGACAGCGAGGAGGTCATTGCCCAGGCCAATGCCCCCTTGGATGAAGAGGGCAATTTTGTGAACGAACGCGTGGCCAGCCGGGATCGCGGCGATTTTGCCCTGGTCAAGAAGGACCAGGTCACGCTCATGGACATCGCCCCCAGCCAGATCGTGTCCATTTCCGCGGCCCTGATCCCGTTTCTGGAGCATGACGACGCCAACAGGGCCCTGATGGGCTCCAATATGCAGCGTCAGGCGGTGCCGCTTTTGCAAAGCGAACCCCCGCTGGTGGGTACCGGCATGGAGCGGACCGTGGCCGTGGATTCGGGCAACTGCGTCCTGGCCGAGTCCGAAGGGGTGGTCGAGTACGTGGACGCCGACAATGTCGTTGTCTCCTACCATCATTCCAAGGACAATCCGGATAGCGGAGAGGTCAAAGTCCACAGTCTGCAGAAGTTTCACAAGTCCAACCAGAACAGCTGCTTCGGGCAGAGCCCGCGGGTCTCCCAGGGCCAGAAGGTGGACACCCGGACCATCCTGGCCGACGGACCCTGCGTCAAAGACGGGGAGCTGGCCCTGGGCAAGAATCTCCTGGTGGCCTTCATGCCCTGGGGCGGGTATAACTTCGAAGACGCCATCCTCATCTCCGAGCGCTGCGTCAAGGAAGATGTCTTCACCTCGATCCACATCGAAGAGTTCGAGGTCCTGGCCAGGGATACCAAGCTCGGTCCGGAAGAAATCACCCGGGATATTCCCAATGTCAGCGAAGAGATGCTCAGAAACCTGGACGACAGCGGGGTGATCCGCATAGGGGCCAAGATCAAGCCGGATGATATCCTGGTGGGCAAGATCACCCCCAAAGGTGAAACCCAGCTGACGCCTGAAGAAAGATTGCTCCGGGCCATCTTCGGGGACAAGGCCAGGGATGTGAAGAACACCTCCCTGCGCGTTCCGCCGGGCATCGAAGGAACGGTTCTCGATGTCAAGATGTTCAACCGGCGTTCCGCGGAAAAGGACGATCGGACCAAATACATCGAAGATTACGAACTGGAACTGGTTGATCGCAAACAAAGGCTGCATATCAACGGGCTGGACAGCTCGATCCGGCAAAGGATCTGGGAGGCGATCGAAGGCAAGAGTCTGGCCAAGGGAATCCTGGGCAAGACCAAGGGCAAAGTTCTGGCCGAGGCCAACAAGCCGGTCAAGAAAGAGGCCTTTGCCGAGATCCCCCTCAAGAAGCTCCGGGAGGCGTTTTCCTCCAGGGAAGTCAACCAGCGGGTTCAGGAAATCCTGGAAGACTACGAACAAAAACTCGAGCTGATCAATGCCATCTATACCAGGAAGCGCAAGACCGTGACCGAGGGAGACGACATGCCTCCCGGGATCATCAAGATGGTCAAGGTCTTTGTGGCGGTCAAGCGCAAGCTGAGCGTGGGGGACAAGATGGCCGGAAGACACGGCAACAAAGGGGTCGTGTCCTGCATTCTGCCTGAAGAGGACATGCCCTTTTTCCATGACGGAACACCGGTGGATATCGTCCTCAACCCTCTGGGCGTGCCCTCCAGGATGAATATCGGTCAGATCCTGGAGACCCACCTCGGCTGGGCCGCCAAAGACCTCGGCCTGCGCCTGTCCGGATACCTCGAGGAGAACATGGATTTAAAGAGACTCCGAGAGGAGGTCAGCCGGGTCTTTTCCTCGGAGTACCGGAACTCGCCGGTGGATGAATTAAGCGACGAGGAACTGCTCGAGGCAGTCAAGGACCTGCGCCGGGGTATCCAGACCAAGACACCGGTCTTTGACGGGGCCAGGGAAGAGGAGATCTGGGACTGGCTGAAGCTGGCCGGCCTGCCGGAGAGCGGAAAGACCACCCTCTATGACGGCAGGACCGGGGAGTCCTTCCACAATCCGGTCACCACCGGGTACATGTACATCCTGAAACTGCACCATCTCGTGGATGAAAAGATCCACGCCAGGTCCACCGGTCCCTACTCTCTGGTGACTCAGCAGCCCCTCGGCGGCAAGGCCCAGTTCGGGGGACAGCGGTTGGGCGAGATGGAAGTCTGGGCCCTGGAGGCCTATGGGGCGGCCCATATGCTCCAGGAGTTCTTGACGGTCAAGGCGGACGACGTCCATGGCCGGGTCAAGATGTACGAGAACATTGTCAAGGGGGAAAACTACCTGACCACGGCCATGCCGGAGTCATTCAATGTCCTGGTCAAAGAATTGATGGCCCTGGGGCTGGATGTGAGCCTGGTGTCCGAGGAAAGAAAAGGCCAGAAAACAGGCAAGGGGGCTTTATAGCTATGACCGACGATCTCTATACCTTACGCCGAGACGGCGATGCACAGGTCAAAAGCCAGAATCTTCTGGGGATAAGAGTATCCATGGCCTCTCCGGAAACGATCCGGGGCTGGTCCTTTGGCGAGGTCAAAAAACCGGAGACCATCAATTACCGCACCTTCAAACCGGAACGGGACGGGTTGTTCTGCGCCAAGATCTTCGGCCCGGTCAAGGATTTTGAGTGTAACTGCGGCAAATACAAACGAATGAAACACCGGGGCATTGTCTGCGAGAAATGCGGGGTGGAGGTCATCGCCTCCAAGGTCCGCCGGGATCGCATGGCCCACATCGAACTGGCCGCTCCCGCGGCCCATATCTGGTTCTTGAAGAGCATGCCCTCCAAGATCGCCAGCCTGCTGGACATGACCATGGCCGATGTGGAGAAGGTGCTCTATTTCGATACCTATATCGTCCTGGATCCCGGGCAGACGACCCTGAAGCAGAATCAGCTTATAAATGAAGACCAGCAGATACAACTCCTTGAAGCCTATGGAGAAAAGGCCTTCCGGGTGGGGATGGGAGCCGAGGCCATCAAGGAGCTCCTGGAGAAAATCGATCTGGCCGCCCTGCGTACCGAACTCAAAGAGGAGTCCATGTCCACCCGGTCCCAGGCCAAAAAAAAGAAGATCGCCAAACGGCTGAAGATAGTGGAAGGCTTTCTGGAATCAGGCAACCGTCCGGAGTGGATGATCATGGAGGTCATTCCGGTCATCCCTCCCGAACTCCGTCCCCTGGTCCCACTGGACGGGGGCAGGTTCGCCACCTCGGACCTCAATGATCTCTACCGCCGGGTGATCAACAGGAACAATCGCCTGAAGAGGCTCTTGGAGCTCGGGGCCCCGGACATCATCATCAGGAACGAGAAACGGATGCTCCAGGAGGCGGTGGACGCCCTTTTAGACAACGGCCGGCGGGGCAAGGCCATCACCGGTACCAACGGCCGGCCCCTGAAGTCCCTGTCCGACATGATCAAGGGCAAACAGGGCCGCTTCAGGCAGAACCTGCTCGGGAAACGGGTGGACTATTCCGGCCGTTCGGTCATCGTGGTCGGCCCGCAGCTCAAGCTGCATCAGTGCGGGCTGCCCAAGAAAATGGCCCTGGAGCTGTTCAAGCCCTTTGTCTATTCCAAGCTGGAAGCCAGGGGGCTGGCCTCGACCATCAAGAGCGCCAAACGCATGGTGGAACGGGAGGAAGTGGCGGTCTGGGACGTCCTGGAAGAGGTCGTCACCGAATACCCCGTCCTGCTCAATCGGGCCCCGACCCTGCATCGCCTCGGGATCCAGGCCTTTGAGCCGATCCTCATCGAAGGCAAGGCCATCCAGCTGCACCCCCTGGTCTGCGCCCCCTACAACGCGGACTTCGACGGCGACCAGATGGCCGTGCACGTTCCCCTGTCCGTGGAGGCCAGGATCGAGTGCCGGGTCCTGATGATGTCCACCAACAACATCCTCTCCCCGGCCAACGGCGAACCGATCATTCTGCCCAGTCAGGATATCGTCCTGGGGCTCTACTACTTAACGGCCATGCGTTCCTTTGAACCCGGGGAGGGCAAGATTTTTTCCTCGCCCGCGGAGGTGATTCAGGCCTACGATGCGGAAGGGGTCTCCCTGCATGCCAGGATTCAGGTCAGGATGGACAAGCAGCGGGTGGAGACCACTCCGGGGCGGATCATCGTCTGGGAACTGATGCCGGAGGGGACCTCCTTCGAGCTGGTCAATCAGGTCCTTAACAAGAAAAACATCGCCAGGCTGGTGGCCAAGGTCTATCAGGCGGCCGGGACCAAGGCCACGGTTATCTTGAGCGACAACTTGAAGACCCTGGGTTTTGAATACGCGACCAGGGCCGGAATCAGCATTTCGGTCCAGGACTTAAAGCTCCCGGAACAGAAGAAGGAACTCCTGGCCAAGGCCCAGTCCGACACGGAAACCGTGCATACCCAGCACAGGGAAGGCATCATCACCCGGACCGAGCGCTACAACAAGGTCGTCGACGTCTGGACCAAGACCACCAATGACGTGGCCAAGGCCATGATGGAGGAAATCTCCAAGGACGTTCTAAAGAACGAGGAAACCGGAGAGACGGTGGAAGACGACAGCTTCAACCCCATCTTCATGATGAGCAACTCCGGCTCCCGAGGGAATGCGGATCAGATGCGACAATTGGCCGGTATGCGGGGTCTGATGGCCAAACCCTCCGGGGAGATCATCGAAACCCCGATCCAGTCCTCCTTTCGGGAAGGGCTGACGGTTCTGGAATACTTCACCTCCACCCACGGGGCCAGAAAGGGGCTGGCCGACACCGCCCTGAAGACGGCCAACTCGGGATACCTGACCAGAAGGCTGGTGGATGTGGTCCAGGATGTGATCGTCAGCGATCAGGAGTGCGGGACGGTGGACGGGATCGAGGTCTCCAGGCTGACCGAATCCGGAGAGGTGAACGAGCATTTCGTCGAACGTATCCTCGGCCGGATGCCCTTGTTTGATGTCTTTCATCCCGAGACAGAAGAGGTCCTGGTTCATTCCAACTCCTTGATCGATGAACAGACCGCGGAACAGATCGATGAGGCCGGCATCCATTCCGTGTTCATCCGCTCGGTCATGACCTGCAACAGCAAGCACGGGATCTGCGCCAACTGCTATGGACGGGATCTGGCCAGAGGACACCTGGTCAATGTGGGCGAGGCCATCGGGATCATCGCGGCCCAGTCCATCGGCGAACCGGGCACGCAGCTGACCATGCGCACCTTCCACATCGGGGGGACGGCCTCCAAGGAGATCGAGCAGTCGGCCATATCGGCCCAGTACAGGGGAAAGGTGACCCTGACCGGAGTGCGCACCGTGACCAACAAGGATGGACAGATGATGGTCCTGGGACGCAACGGTCAGCTCGGGGTCGTCGATGATCAGGGGCGGGAGCGGGAACGCTATACCCTGCCCTTTGGTTCACGGATCCTGGTCCAGTCGGGACAGTCCATTGAAAAGGGGACGATCCTGGCGGAATGGGATCCCTTCCGGGAACCCTTTGTGACCGATGTGGCCGGAAAGGTGGTGCTCTCCGATATCGTGGAGAGCCGCACCTACCAGGAACGGGTGGACGACGTGACCAACCGGGCCACCAAAACCATCATCGAGTACCGCTCCACGAACTACCGCCCCAACATCGCGGTCACCGACAACGAGGGCAATGTTCTGACCCATCCCGGAACCAGCACCGAGGCGGTCTATCATCTGCCGGTGGGGGCCATTTTGATGGTCGAAGACGGAGACACGGTCCAGGCCGGTGACGTCATCGCCTTCAAGCCCAGAGAGAGTGCCAAGATCAAGGATATCGTCGGTGGTCTGCCCAGGGTGGCCGAACTCTTCGAGGTCAGAAAACCCAAGGACATGGCCGTCATCGCCGAGATCGAAGGACTGGTCGGTTTCGGGCCGGACGTCAAGGGCAAGCGGAAGATCGTGGTCACTCCCGAGACCGGGGAGCCCAAGGAGTACCTCGTCCCCAAGGGCAAGCACATCATCGCCCAGGAAGGGGATTTCGTCGAATCCGGGGACTTCTTGTCCGAAGGCAGTCCAGACCTGCACGACCTCCTGGAGATCAAGGGGGAGAAGTATCTGGCCCAGTACCTGGTGGATGAAATCCAGTCCGTGTATCGATTTCAAGGGGTGCACATCAGTGACAAGCACATAGAGGTCATCGTCAGGCAGATGTTGAAAAAAGTCAGCATCACCGATCCAGGGGAAACCAATTTCCTCCTGGGCGAGCAGATCGAAAAGTCCGTTTTTGTGGAAAAGAACGGGGAAGCGGTCAGGCAGGGATTGAAGCCCGCAGTGGCCAAACCCGTGGTCCTTGGTATAACCCAGGCCTCATTGACCACAGATTCATTCATCTCCGCGGCTTCCTTTCAGGAGACCACCAAGGTCCTGACCGAGGCCGCCCTGCAGGCCAAGACGGATTATCTTCAGGGGCTCAAGGAAAACGTGATCGTGGGCCGGGTCATCCCGGCCGGCACCGGATTTCGCTCCTACATGGACCTGGAGATCGAGGTTCCGGAGCAGCCCGAGAAGCCGGAGGGGTATATGGAAGAAACCGAGATGGGCTAAGGTGTGCTTGGACGAAAACTCACCCATCTACTTCGTCACTGCAAAATTTTGAAATCCTCATGTATTAGAATACACTGCGGTTTCAAAATTTATTGTACCTCGTATCTGGGCAAGTTTACGTCCAATCACCATTTTCGTTCAGACACCAGTTTCCAGTGTACGCCCTTGGTTTTTCAAGGGCGTACACTGGAAAAAAAACGATTGACAACCCAGGCTGATTATACTATTTAATTCTGCTTTTCACCAACAGTATTATGGAGGGCTCAATGCCGACCTTGAATCAGTTGATCTCCAAGCAAAGAAAAAAGATTGTGGCCACGAAGAAACGGGCCGCTTTGCAGGGCTGTCCGCAGCGGCGAGGAGTCTGCGTGCGGGTCTACACCACGACCCCCAAGAAACCCAATTCCGCCCTGCGTAAAGTGGCCCGGGTCAGACTCACCAATGGTATTGAAGTCACGTCATATATCCCGGGAGAAGGGCATAACCTCCAGGAACACTCCGTGGTCCTGGTCCGAGGCGGACGGGTCAAGGATCTGCCGGGTGTCCGCTATACTGTGGTCCGGGGTGGCTTGGATACTGCCGGGGTTCAGGACCGGAGGCAGAGCAGGTCGAAGTATGGAGCCAAGCGACCCAAATAAGAGAGAAGGAGACGGTTATGCCCAGAAAAGGACATGTGCCCAAGAGAAAGATCTTGCCCGATCCCCGCTTCAAGAGCCAGGTAGTGGCCAAATTTACGAATCGCATCATGCGGGACGGCAAAAAGAGTTTAGCGGAAAGAGTCGTGTACCAAGCCATGGACGAGCTTGGCCGGCAGACCTCGGAAGAGCCTCTGCAGGCCTTTGAGCAGGCCATAGAAAACGCCAAGCCCCAGCTGGAGGTCAAGGCCAGAAGGGTCGGCGGAGCCACCTATCAGGTCCCGGTGGAGGTCAAACCGCGCCGGCAGGAGATCCTGGCCACCCGCTGGATCATCAATGCCGCCAGGAATCGCGGTGAAAAAGGTATCGTCGGCAAATTGACTACCGAACTTCTGGATTGCTTCAATAACCGCGGCGGGGCCGTCAAAAAGAAAGAGGAAACCCACCGCATGGCTGAAGCCAACAAGGCTTTTGCCCATTATCGCTGGTAGGACCAAGGAATAGACAGTGGCTAGAATCGTGCCCATAGACAAGCAGCGCAATATCGGGTTCATGGCCCATATTGACGCCGGAAAAACGACCACGACTGAGAGGATCCTCTTCTATTCGGGTGTATCGCACCGCCTGGGGGAAGTCCACAACGGCCAGGCGGTCATGGATTTTATGGCCCAGGAGCAGGAACGGGGGATCACCATCACCTCAGCCGCCACGACCTGCTATTGGCGGGGACACAGGGTCAATATCATCGACACGCCCGGGCACGTGGATTTTACGGTGGAAGTCGAACGGGCCCTGCGGGTCCTGGACGGCGCGGTAGCCGTGTTTTGCGCCGTAAGCGGGGTCGAGCCTCAGTCGGAAACGGTCTGGCGCCAGGCTGATCGCTACAATGTCCCCCGCCTGGCCTTTGTGAACAAGATGGATAGGACCGGAGCCGATTTTTTCAGGGTCCTGGAGATGATCCGGGACAGGTTGAAGGCCAAGCCGGTTCCCCT